>JAQBPZ010000226.1 GCA_028287225.1 Gemmatimonadota bacterium | reverse complement strand
TCGGCCTCGAGGAAGAGGAGCTGCGCGATGATGATGTTCGCGACGTCGTCGTTGATCGGCGTGCCGAGGAAGACGATGCGGTCCATGAGGAGCCGCGAGAAGATGTCGTACGTGCGCTCGCCCCGGCTGGAGCGCTCGATGACGTACGGCGGATAGATCGTGGCCATGGGATTGTTCACTTGTCGGTTCCGTTGGTGACGCTGTTCCGTGAGGTCAACCACTCGAACACTTTTTCCTCGGTGATGCTGCGCTCGATCTCGGCGAGGCGGCCGGCCTTCTGGAGCGACGCGTAGACCTGCCCCGGGTCGGCGTTGCGCTGCGCCGCCACCGTCGCGACACGGTCGTCCACGTCCTTCTCGCTCGCGTTCAGGCTCTGCTGCTCGGCGATGGCGTCGATCAGCATGTCGCGCCGCACCTGCTTCTCGGCGACGGCCGCGAACTCCGCGCCGAACTGCTGCTTCTGGTCGTCGGGGATCTGGTACGCCTGCATGTAGGCGTCGATCATGCGCGACACCCAGCTCGGCGGCACGTCGAACGGGTTGGCTTCCGCCACCTGGTCCAGCAGCGACTGCCGGACGAGCGCATCGGCGTCCCGCGTCGCATGCTCCTGCAGGTCCTTCCGCACCGCCTCCCGCAGGGCGTCGAGCGAATCGAAATCACCGACCTCGCGCGCGAAGGCGTCGTCGAGCGCCGGCGCCGACTTGCGCTTCACTTCCTGGAGGGTGACGCGGACGTTCTTCGTCTGGCCGCGCTGCGTCTCGTCCGGGAAGTCGTCGGGCCACTTCACCACGCGCTCCTTCGTCTCGCCGGGCTTCAGCTCCATGACGAGCTCCTCGACCCCGGGGATCGCCTGGCCGCCGCCGAGCTCCAGGTCGTACGGACGCCCCTCGGGCATCTCGGTGCTCTCGCCCTCGGGCGTGGACAGCAGCACGTGGACGCGGTCTCCCTCGCGCGGCTGCTCCTCCACCGGGGCCCACACGGCCTTCTGGTCGCGCAGCGTCTCGAGCTGCTCGGTAACCGTCTCGTCGGTGACGGGGGTGGCCGTGCGGGTGACGCTGAACCCTTCCGTGCGCGCGAGCTCGATCTTCGGGCGCACCTCGAGGTGCAGCTCGAAGGTGAGCGGTCCGTTGTCGTCGAACTTGACGTCGTGGACGTGCGGCTGCGCGGCGACGTCGAGCTTCTGCTCTTCCATCACCTGCTTGAAGGCTTCCTGGACCAGGGTCTCGAGGACCTGCTGGCGGATCTCGCTCTTGAAGCGCTTCCGCACCATGGCGGCGGGCGCCTTGCCGGGCCGGAAGCCGGGGAGGCGGACGGAGGTCGCGTACCGACGCGCCTGCTTCTCCTCCTCGTCGCGCACCGCGCTGACGGGGATGGAGACTTCGAGCAGGCGCTCGACGCCCTCGCTCTTCTTGGTGGTGATCTGGATGTCCATTCGAGTCGAGAAAGCCGGAAGTGCAGCGCCCGGTTCCGGGCGCGGGATACTGTATGAAAGCTAACCGGGGGGAGGGGGGCGAAGTAGGGCTGGCCCCCGCAGCCACGGCTGAAGGGCGTTTGCGGTTTGCAGTGAGCGGTTGGCGGTACGAGCGTCCCGAGGCCCGACCGCTCACCGCCAACCGCAAACCGCTAACGCCGTTCAGGCTCCTCCGCGGACGGCGTTCAGGCCCCTCCGATCATCTCCGCGACGATCTTCCCCGAGCTGAGCACCCCCGGGATCCCCGCCCCCGGGTGCGTGCCCGCGCCGGCGAAGTACAGGTTCGGGATGTCCTCGCTCCGGTTGTGCGGACGGAACCAGGCCGACTGCGTGAGGATCGGCTCCACGCTGAACGCGCTCCCGAGGTGGCTGTTGAGCGTATCGCGGAAGTGGAGCGGATGGATCATGTGCTCCGTGACGATGTGCTTCGAGAGATCGGGGAGGTAGCGGTCCTCGAGATACTGCACGATGCGGTCGCGGTAGGGCTTCGCCTCGGTGCGCCAGTCCGTCCGGCCACCGAGGTGCGGGACGGGAGACAGGACGTACCAGCTGTCGCAGCCCGGCGGCGCGAGCGAGGGGTCGGTGGCCGTGGGGCGGTGCAGGTACAGCGAGAAGTCGCTGGCGAGCCGCTTCTCGGTGAAGATGTCCGACAGCAGCGCCTCGTAGCGCGGACCCATGAGGATCTCATGATGCGCGATGTCCTCGTATCGCCGGTCGGTGCCGAAGTACAGCACGAACAGGGACATCGAGTAGCGCATGCGGTCGTACCGTCGGTCGGTATTCGTCTTCCGCATCGCGGCCGGCACGAGGTGCGTGTACGTGAACGCCACGTCGCCGTTGCTGACGACGGCATCCGCCGCGATCGCCACTCCGTTCGCGAGGCGCACGCCGGTCGCGCGTCGCTCGGTCCGGTCGCAGACAATCTCCGCGGCCTCGGCGTTCAGATGCAGCGTGCCGCCGAGCTCCACGAACAGCGCGACGAGCGCGCGGACGAGCGCCCCCGTGCCGCCCATGGCGAACCACACCCCCCACTGCTGTTCCAGCGTATGGATCAGCGCGTATATGGACGTGCTCTGGAAGGGATTGCCGCCAACGAGGAGGGGATGGAAGCTGAAGACCTGCCGCAGCCGGGGGTCGGTGATGTAGCGGTTCACGAAGCTCGCCACCGAGCGGTCGGCGCGCAGGCGCACCAGGTCGGGGAGCACGCGCAGCATGTCCCGCATCCGGTCGAAGGGCGTGTCGATCAACGCCATGCCGGCGTCGAAGATCCGCTCGGTGGCGTCCGCGAAGCGGAGGTAGCCCGGCACGTCGTCCGGCGCGAAGCGGCGGATCTGCTCGATGACCTCCGCGCGATTCCCGGTGTAGCGGAATACCGAGCCGTCCTCGAACCGGATGTTGTAGAACGGGTCGATGGGCACGAGCTGCACGTAGTCCGACAGCCGGCGGTCGCTGCGCTCGAACAGCTCGGCCAGGAGCCAGGGGGCCGTGATGATCGTCGGCCCGCCGTCGAAGGTGAAGCCGTCCTGCTCGTAGACGTACGCGCGGCCGCCGGGCTTGTCGCGCTTCTCCACGATCGTGACGTCGTGCCCCTGCTGCCGCAGGCGGATCGCCGCGGCCAGCCCCCCGAATCCACTGCCGATCACGACGACGTGCATGACGCTCCGGTTCCCGGTCGGCGCAGGGACACGCACCATTGCGCACCGCGCTCCCGACAGGTCAACGCAACGGCCGTCCCGCCGTTCCCGCCAGAGCACGTTCCTCAGTCAAAGGTGGAGACTGCATCGAACGGAGTGTGCGGAATGAGGAACGGACGACGCCCGGGGCCGACTCCGGCGGGGTGGGTAGGGCGCCACACCCCCAAAAACCGTCAGGAGTCCAGAATGCTGAAGGTCCACGATCGGCGCGGTGCGGCCAGCCGACCGCCGTCATCCGTGTCTTCTTCCGTTCATTCCGATCGATGCAGTCTCCACCTTCGACCGAGGGGCTTTTCGCAGCACAGTCTCCACGCGCGATGCCCGCGTCGACAGCGCCGGGTTCGCGGCGTACCTTGACCGCCTGACTCGCCTCCGCGCGTCGTCCGGCCAGCGACCTCTGCCATATCCCGTCCGTGTCCTGATGCGTCACTCCCGAATCGCGCTTGCCGGACTCGCGATGCTCGTCGTCGCCCAGCCACTCGCCGCGCAGCGCCAGGGCGATGCGATCGCCCGGCGCGTCGACTCCCTGGTCGCTCGGCTGACGCTCGAGGAGAAGGTCGGCCAGATGACGCAGCTCACCATCGGCGCGGTGGCGCGAGGCCCCGCCCGCGCCGGCGCGGCGTTTCCGCTGGATTCCGTGAAGCTGGAGGAAGCGCTGGTGCGTCGGCACGTCGGTGCGCTCCTCAACACCGACGCGGCGATGACGCCCGCGCAATGGCGCGAGGTGATCGCGATGGTGCAGCGCTTCGCGTCGCGCGGGCGCGTGCCGATCCCGGTGCTCTACGGCATCGACGCGGTGCACGGACAGCACTACCAGACCACCAGCACGATCTTCCCGCAGAACATCGCCCTCGCGGCCACCTTCGACCGCGAGCTGGTGCGGATGACGAACCGCATCACCGCGTACGAGACGCGTGCGAGCGGCATCCCGTGGAACTTCTCCCCGGTGCTCGACCTGGGCCGCCAGCCGCTCTGGCCCCGCTTCTACGAGACCTTCGGCGAGGATTCCCATCTCGCGTCCGCGCTGGGCGTGGAGGCCACGCTCGGCAACCAGGAGGATCCGCGCCGCGCCCTGTCGCGGCTGCTCGGACATCCCGCCGGCGGCGACGGCATCGCCGGCCGAGTGTTCGTCGCGGCCACGGCCAAGCACTTCCTCGGCTACTCCATGCCGCTGAGCGGCAAGGATCGCACGACGGCGTGGATTCCCGACCGGCAGCTCCGCGAGGAGTTCCTGCCGAGCTTTCGCGCGAGCATCGCCGCCGGCATCCGCAGCGTGATGGTGAACTCGGGCGACATCAACGGTGTCCCCGTGCACGCGAGCCACGAGATCCTCACGGACCTGCTCCGCACGGAGCTGGGCTTCACGGGCATCGTGGACTCGGACTGGGCCGACATCGTGCGGCTGTACTCCGTGCACCGGGTGGCCGAGAACAATCGCGACGCGGTGCGCATGGCGGTCCTCGCGGGCATCGACATGAGCATGGTGCCGCACGACTACAGCTTCACCGACGATCTCGTGTCGCTGGTGCGCGGCGGCGAGGTGCCGATGTCCCGCATCGACGACGCGGTGCGACGCATCCTCCGGGTGAAGGCGGAGCTCGGGCTGTTCGAGCACGCGCTGGCCGACACGGTGATGATGGCGAACATCGGCGCGCCCGCGTTCCAGGGGGTCAGCCGGCGCGCGGCGGACGAGGCGGTCACGCTGCTCCGGAACGACGCGGACCTGCTGCCCCTCTCGCCCTCGGCGCGGATCCTCGTGACCGGTCCGGCGGCGCGGTCCCTCCCCGCGCAGTTCGGCGGCTGGTCGTACACCTGGCAGGGGGCGGACACCACGCTGCATCCCGCGGGGACGCGCACCCTGCTCGACGCAGTGCGCGCGCGCGGCGGCGATCGCATCACGTACGTGCCGGGCACGACCTTCTCCGCCGAGGTGGACATCGCCGCCGCCGTGGCGGCGGCGCGGCGCGCGGATGTCGCCGTCGTCGCCATCGGCGAGGAGTCGTATGCGGAGACGCCGGGCAACATCGACGACCTGCGACTGCCCGAGGCGCAGCTTCGGCTCGCGCGCGAGATCGAGGCCACGGGCACGCCGGTGGTCGTCGTGCTCCTGCACGGGCGTCCGCGCGTGGTGCACGACGCGGTCGAGAACGCGCGCGCCGTGATCACGGGATACCAGAGCGGCCCGTACGCCGGCGAGTCGCTCGCCGCCGCGCTGTACGGCGAGCTCAATCCCGGCGGGCGTCTTCCGTTCTCGTGGCCGCGGTCCACCGGGGCCATCCTGATCCCGTACGACCGTGCGCGTGCCGCGGACATCGGCGGCACCGATTCCACGGTGCGGGGCTACGACCCCGAGTGGGCGTTCGGCCACGGGCTCTCGTATACCACGTTCCGCTACAGCGACGTGACGCTGGCGAGCCACTCGCTCGCCATGGCCGACACCGTCGTCGCCGCCGTGACGGTGACGAACGCCGGCACGCGCGGCGGTCGCGAGAGCGTCCTGCTGTACGTGCGCGACCTGGTGGCGTCGGTCTCGCCCCCCATGCGCCGCCTGCGCGCCTTCGATGCCGTGAGCCTCGCGCCCGGCGAGAGCCGCACGATCACCTTCCGCGTGCCGGTCTCGGAGCTGGCCTTCGTGGGGCGCAACGACAAGCTGGTGGTGGAGCCGGGCGATTTCGACCTGATGGTGGGGCCGTTCACGACGCGCTTCCGCGTGCACTGACCGATCGACGTCACGCGCACGCGCCGCGCGCGGTCTACGCGCGACGGCTCGCGGTTCCCG
>JAQBPZ010000221.1 GCA_028287225.1 Gemmatimonadota bacterium | reverse complement strand
AGCGGGTGCTGGTGCGCGTGACCGATTCGGGCTCGGGCATCGCCGCGGGCAAGCTGGACGCGATCTTCTCCCCCTTCACCCAGCTCGGACGCTCGCTCAAGTCACCGCGCGCGGGTGCGGGGCTGGGGCTCTCCATCTCGCGCGGGCTCGCGGAAGCCATGGATGGCACCCTCACCGTCGAGAGCGTCGAGGGCGAGGGCTCCGTCTTCACGCTCGCGCTGCCACGCGCGCCGCGCTGAGACGCACGCTCCGTGCGGCACGAGCGTGCACCAACGCGCCATGAACGACATGATCACTGGCCGCGGCCGATGCCGTCAGCGTACGCGAATTCATGCGAATGTGATGCGAATTCTCGCGATCCTGAGCAACTGCAGGGATTTTGGGGGCGCGCCCGGCGGGACCCTCGCCATGGCTAGCCGGGCGCACCCTCCAAACAGCTTCATCGCGAGAATTCGCTATCCATTCGCAGGAATTCGCGTACGCTGAGAGCAAACGGCCGCGCGGGAATGATCGAGCGACGTCAGCGCCCGCTCTTCGGCGAACCGAGCCGCTGCGCCGAGTAGATGCCGGAGTGCCCGCTGAACAGATACGACAGGAAGCATGCGGTCGCGAAGTATGGCGTCGCGCCCGCGCCGAACAGCTCGATGCCCATCAGCGTGCACGCGAGCGGCGTGTTGGTGGCGCCGGCGAACACCGCGATGAAGCCCAGCGCGGCGAACAGGTCGATCGGGGCATGCAGGACGCCGCCGAGCGTGTTCCCGAGCGTGGCGCCGATGAAGAACAGCGGCGTCACCTCGCCGCCCTTGAAGCCCGATCCGAGCGTGACGGCGGTGAAGACGAGCTTCCAGAGCCAGCTCCAGGGCATCGCGCCGCCCGGTGTGAAGCTTGAGAGGATCGTGACCGCGCGTGCATCCGGCGCCGTGACGCCGAGTCCGAGGTAGTCGCGCGAGCCAAGGGCCAGCACCAGCGCGATGATCACCAGGCCGCCCGCGACCGGCCGGAGCATCGGCCAGCGGATGACGCGGGCGAAGGCGCGCGCCGTGGCATGCGTTGCCCCGGCGAAGAGCATGCTCGCCGCGCCGAACACCACCGCCGCCACGGCGACCTTGCCCAGCAGGACGATGTCGACGTGGGCGATCCCGCCGCCGACGAGCGGGGCGATGCGGTACAGGGTGTGATGGATGCCCCACGCGGCCACGGTCCGGTCGGCGACCAGGCTCGCGAGCAGGCACGGCACGAGCGCGGCGTAGCTCATCCGGCCGATCGTCAGCACCTCGAGCGCGAACACCGCACCGGTGAGCGGCGTGCCGAACACCGCGCCGAATCCGGCGGCGATCCCCGTGGTGAGCAGGATGCGCGTGTCGCCCGCATCCAGCCCCATGCGCCGCGCGATCACGCTGGCGATCGAGCCGCCCATCTGCACCGCGGTGCCCTCGCGTCCGGCCGAACCGCCGAACAGGTGGGTCGCGATGGTGCCGACGAACACCAGCGGCGCCAGTCGTGCCGGCACGCCGCCGCCCGGCTCGTGGATCTCGTCCATCACGAGGTCGGTGCCGCCTTCCGCGGCGCGCCCCACGTAATGGTACAGTGCGCCGACGAGCGCTCCCCCCGCCGGCAGCAGCCAGAGCAGCCACGGATGGTCCCAACGGAGCACCGTCGCGCGGTCCAGCGCCCACAGGAAGAGCGCGACCGCCGAGCCGATCACCACTGCGCCGGGAGTCACGAGCAGGAGCCAGCGCGCCAGGTACCGGAACGAATCGCCGTATTCGCGCAGTCGCGCGCGCGACACCGGCGCTCCGGCCGCCGGGCTCATCGCATCACCGGATGGCGAGGACGTGGATCAGCGTGATACTCAGCAGCACCAGCACCACGAGCGACGCGGTCACCGTCGCGATCACCGGCCCCCCGACCTTCCTGATGGCCGCGAGATCCACGCCCAGCCCGAGCGCCGCCATCGCGGCCACGGTGAGCCAGCCGGATACCATGCGGGTGGGCCCCACCCACCCCGGCGGAATCGCCCCCGCGGACCGCAGCAGCGCGAGCGCCAGGAATCCGATGATGAACCAGGGCACGAACCGCGTGAGGCGCATGCCGGCGCCACCCGGCGCCACCGGCGCGCCCGCATCGTTGCGATGCTTCAGCGCGAAGAAGAGCACCACGGGGCCGAGCATCAGAACCCGCACGAGCTTCACCAGGGTGCCGACCTGCCCCGAGAGCAGGCTGACCGGGAACGCGGCCGCGAGCACCTGCGGCACCGCGTACACCGTCAGGCCGGCGAGCACGCCGTACTGGTAGTCGCTCAGTCCGAGCGGGTGGATGAGCAGCGGCAGCGTGAGCACCACGACCACGCCGAGGATCGCCGTGAAGGCGATGGCCGAGGCGACGTGCTCCTTGTCCGCGTGGATCACCGGCGCCACCGCGGCGATTGCCGAGTTGCCGCAGATCGAGTTGCCGCAGGCCACGAGCACCGACAGCGTGTGCGGCAGCCCCAGCGCCCGGCCGATCCCGTAGCTGGCCGACAGGCCGAGCACCACGAGCAGCACGATGCCGACCGCGAGGGAGGGTCCGGCCGAGAGCAGCAGGGGCAGGTCCACCGAGGCGCCCAGCAGGAACACCGCGACCTCGAGCACCTGCTTCGCGCTGAAGGCGACGCCGGGCTGGAGCACCGCGGGCAGCGTCCATGCCGTCCGCAGCAGCATTCCCAGCAGGATCGCGAGGACGAGCCCCTCGATCACCGGATGTCCGAGGACTCGCTCCTCGACGGCCGCGATGGCGACGGCGGCGAGACCCACGCCGGCGGTGAGCGCCAGCCCCGGCAGGAGCGTCGCGATGCGCTGTGGCCCCTTCATCCCGGCTCACGTGCGGTCACGCGTCCGGGTCGTGCGATGTTCATCCTGATCCGTCGCTCGGTGAATGCGGTGAAGCCGCATTCTAGCACGCTGCCGTGCGGTCCGCTGTGCCGGCGCTGTCGTGGCGCGGCGTGTGTCAGC
>JAQBPZ010000116.1 GCA_028287225.1 Gemmatimonadota bacterium | reverse complement strand
CTCCCGGGGAGCGAAGGCGGCGACGTCCTCGACGAAGTCGTCCCGAAAGTCGGCGTCACGCACGCCGGCGAAGAAGGCCACCGCGAAGAAGGCCCCCGCGCGCCGGGCCGCGCCGAAGAAGGCCGCGCCGAAGAAGGCCGCGCCGAAGAAGGCCGCGGCCAAGCGGACCGCGTCGCGCCAGGCGCCGATTCCGAAGGCACCCAAGCCGATCACGATCAAGGTGCCGTGACCGGGGCGTGAGCTCAGGCGTGGAGGGCGTCGCGCGCGACGCACCCCACCTCGAGCTGGAGCGTGACGTGGTTGATGTGGAACCGGTCGCGCAGCGTGCTGCAGAGCGCGGGCAGCACCTCGCGGTCGGTTCGCGAGCCGTCCACGTCGATGTGCGCGGAGAGACTCACCTGGCCGCTGGTGATCGACCAGATGTGCAGGTCGTGGACGGCCCGCACGCCGGAGACCGCATGCATGGCGTCGCGGACGCGGTCGGGATCGATCCCGCTCGGCGTGCCTTCCATGAGGACCTCGACGCTCTCCTTGAGGAGCGACCAGGACGACCAGCAGACCAGCAGCGCGATGAGCACGGACGCGGCGGGATCGGCCCATGGCAGGCCGAGGTAGGCCACCATCGCACCGGCGACGACCGTGCCGATGTTGCCCAGGGCGTCGGTGGCGACGTGCAGCCAGGCGCCGCGGACGTTGAGGTTGTTCTGGCGCCCGCCGTTGAGCACCCACATGCCGGCGATGTTCACGAGGAAGCCGCCGGTGGCGATGACCATCACCATGCGGCCCGCGACCTCGGGTGGCGCATGCAGGCGGTGCCAAGCCTCGATGCAGACCCAGATGGAGATGGCGATGAGGGTCGCCGCGTTCGCGAGCGCGGCGAGGATCTCGGTGCGGTAATAGCCGTACGAGCGCGTGGGGGTGGGCGGACGCTGGGAGATCCACGCGGCGAACAGGCTCAGGCCGAGGGCGGCGACGTCGGAGAGCATGTGGCCCGCATCGGCGATGAGGGCCAGCGAGTGCGACGCGATGCCCCCGACGACCTCCGCGACCATGTACAGGGCGGTGAGCACGAGCACGACCGCCAGGCGTCCCGCGCTGCCGCCGCCATGGTGGTGATGATGGTGCCCAGGGCCGTGCGCGTGATCGTGGGGATGACTCATGGCACAGGACTCATGAAACGGCCGATCGGCACGAGCCGGCAACCGGCGAGGCCGGAGGCAGGCGCGGCCCGGTGCATCACCCCTCGCGCAGCGTCTTCAGGCCGCGCGCGAGGTCGGCGCGGGGCACGGAGCCGAGCCGGTCGTCGAGGGACCGCTCGTGCTCGGCAAGGAGCGCGCTGGCGCGGTCGTAGGCGGAGCGACCGGCGGGCGTCACCGTGGCGCGGACGGTGCGGCGATCCTCCGGATCGTTCACGCGGGTGACGAACCCGTCGGCCTCGAGGCGGTCGACGAGCTGGGTGACGTTCGACTTGCCGCAGCAGTGGCGCTCGGCGAGCTGGGAGAGGGTCAGGGGCTCGGCAGCGATGACGAGGTGCCGAAGCGCCCCCAGCTTGGCGAGGGAGAGGCCGACCTCGGCCAGGGCGATCTCGGCCCGCGCCTCCACGGCGCGCGCGGCGTCGAGGAGGAGGAGGGTGAGCGCGCACCCTGACGGTGCACCGGAAACGTCTGCGGCCATACCTTAAGGCTAGAGGGAGCGGCTGGCCGCCGTCAACGGCGACGACCCGCCTGAAGAGTCGTGAGGCTTGTAGCTTGCACAGCGCGCCACTGTCGTTCGCGCTCCTGATCGCTCACCAGTCGCATCCACCCATCGTCAACTGTCGTGTCAATGACTCGTTTACTGGCGCACCATCGCGCCACCATCACGATCCTGAGCCTCGTCGCGCTATTGGGCAATACCGCGTGCGGGGAGAAGAGTTCCGGAGCCGCCGCGTCGGGCAAGCCGGGCAGCGCGGGCGGTGACGTCAGCGACTCCGCACGGAAGGCAGGCGGCGCGGCCGGTACCAACGGCGATGCGTCCACGGCGCCCGCTTCCGCGTCGGGAGTGCAGGCCCTCGGCGCCGACGGCAAGTGGATCCCCGCGAATGCCGGGACCCCCGCCGCGATGTCGGACGAGGCGGAGCGCAAGGCGATCGAGGCGGCGGCCGGTCCGCTGCCGCAGCGTGCGCGGCATGACAGCGTGGCGCTGGCCAGCATGACGAAGCCCGACAGCACGCTCGACAAGCTCTGGCCGGTGAAGAACCTGCCGGCCAACGCACCCGGCGCGCTGCTGCCGTCGCACCGCATCGTCGCGTACTACGGGAACCCGCTCTCCAAGAAGATGGGCGTCCTGGGCGAGTATCCGAAGGACCAGATGCTCTCCATGCTGGACAAGGAAGTGGCGAAGTGGGCGAAGGCGGATCCGGGGCACCCGGTGATCCCGGCGCTGCACATGGTGGTCACCGTGGCGCAGGGCGATCCCGGCAAGAACGGACTGTATCGCCTGCAGATGCGCGACTCGCTGGTGAACGAGATCTACTCGTGGGCGAAGGCCCGGAAGGGCGTGTTCTTCGTGGACGTGCAGGTGGGAATGAGCACGATCGAGGCGGAGATACCGCGCCTCGGACCGATCCTCGCCAACCCAGACGTGCACCTCGCGGTGGACCCGGAGTTCAGCATGAAGCCGTCCGGGGCGAAGCCGAGCACGAAGATCGGCACGCTCGACGCGCGGGACATCAACTGGGCGATCAGCTTCCTCGACTCCATCGTGCGGAAGAACAACCTGCCGCCCAAGATCCTGATCGTGCACCGCTTCACGCGCAAGATGGTGACGAATGCCAACCTCATCAAGCCGACGCGGAACGTGCAGGTGGTGATGGACATGGACGGGTGGGGGCCGCCCTGGCTGAAGTTCGATTCGTACCATGACTACATCAAGAAGGAGCCGGTGCAGTTCACGGGCTTCAAGCTGTTCTATCACAACGACACGAAGAGCGGCGCCTCGCTGCTCACGCCGGCCGAGGTGCTGCGCCTGACGCCGAAGCCGTTGTACATCCAGTACCAGTAGCACCGGAAGGGGGGCGCGGCGTATCGGCGCAGTTGGCGGTCTCGACCTTTGGCCTTATGTTTCGGGGCCGCCCGCTTCCCTCCCCGATCCCGCCATGTACCCCAACCCGTCGCGCACCTTTCTCGACACCGTGGGGCTGGAGTGGACCGTGCGCGAGATCGCCAGTCCGACGCTCTCGAAGACGCTGTCCCGCATTCTCGAGAATGACCGGCGCCGCGGTGGCTGGCTCGTGTTCGAGTCGGCCGACGGCGACAAGCGGCGCCTGGCGCCCTACCCGCCCGACTGGCGGACGATGTCCGCGTTCGAGATCGAGCGATGGTGCATGCGCGCCGCGCCGGTCCCGCCGGCCCCCGAGCGCCGCGTGGAAGACCAGGCCGGGGGGCCCGCCGACTAGCGCAGCTGCTAGAGGATGTTCACGGCGCGGGCAGCGATCAGCACGACCGTCGTGAACGAGATGACCGACTGGATCATCATGGCGCCCTTGCCCCACCGTGAGAGCACCGGCACGTCGGTGGGGGAGAAGGCGGTGCTCGTGTTGAAGGCGACGAACAGGTAGTCGACGAATCCCGGCCGCCAGCGCTCGCGCTCCGCGAGCGAATCGTCACCACCCGCGGGCGCGAAGGTCATCTGCGGAAAGAGGAATGCGCCCTGCGTGTGGGCCTCGCGTCGCTCGCGCTCGTTCGGCCCGCCCTCGTCGAGGCGCCAGTACCAGGTGGCGAAGACCAGCACGTTCGTCGTCCAGAGGACGCCCGCCGAGCGCAGCAGGGCGGGGGCGGCGGTGGAATGGTGCACGAGGCCGGCGATCAGCATGCCGAGTCCGTACAACAGGCCGATGGTGAGGACGACGAGGATGCCCCAGCCGGCCATCTCGTTCCCGCGCTCGGAGCCGCGGGCGCGTGCGACGAACGCGGCGGTGAGGAGCACGCCCACCACGCCGGCGATCACCCACGGGGGGCCGAAGCGCAGGGACTCGGGCAGGGCGAAGTGCAGCGCCGCCGCGGCGGCGACGGCGATGATGGCCGGCCATCGCGGCTCGGGGCGCTCGACGTCGCGCGCCACGGTCAGCACGAGGGGCAGGCGCTCAGGAGACCGCGCCGCGCGTCTGCATCACCGCTCGGTCGGCGCGTCGGCGACCAGCGACGCCGTCTCGGGATGCCGCTCGACGTAATGCTTCACGAACGGGCACGAGGGGATGATCTTCACGTGCTCGGCGCGCGCGAAGTCCAGCGCGCCCTCCACGAGCGCCTTGCCGTAGCCCTTTCCCTCGAGGGCGTCCGGCACCTCGGTATGCACGAGGTCGAGCACGCCGCCGACGTGGCGGTACTTGAGGACGGATACGCCGGCCTCGCTGCGGATCTCGAACTGGCCGGCCGCGGTGTTGTTGGTGACGCGGGGAGCGGCGTGGTCCATGTCGTCCTGCCGGGTTGGAGGAAATGACGAGGCGCCCGCAAGGTGAGAGGCGGTGCGGTGCCGGGCAAGGTGCCTGCACGCCGGCGCGCCCTTCCAGACGCGCGCGCGATCGGCGGGAGCAGCGCGAGGAGCAGCATGCCGTCTCCGCTGGCCGTCACCATGCATCGCGGACCTCGCGAACGAGGACTGCCGGACTGTCGGCGAAGTCCAGCACGAGCGTATCGCCCGGTCCCTGCCGCAGGGGAGTCGCGGTGGCGTGCGGCGCGAGCGGGTTCTCGGTGCGGAGGATGTCGCCCTCCACCCGGTAGACGAGGTTGATCACCTGCTCTCGCCCGTCAATCGGGATGACGTAGCGGAGCTCCCCGCCCGCACGAAACTCCATTCGCGTACCGGGGGTGAACCCGAGGGCCGCCGCCGCGTGGACGAGGCGCCAGCGGCCGAGGAGCCAGGCCGGGGGTTGGGATTCGGGGATGCCGGAGCCATGCATCCTCCAACATACGTTCCGCGAGCGGGAACAAGCATACGGGCCCGCGTGTTGCGCGGGTATGTGGAGGTCCCGTCTGGCCGAGCACCTCGCCAGAGTCCGCGCAGCCTGCCCCTGGCTCGACTGCCGTTCACGCCTTCCGGAGGACAACGTCCGTGGCACTCCTCTCGTTCCTGGATCGCGAGCACAGCATCGCGCCAGCACAGTACAGCCGCTGGCTGGTTCCGCCCGCGGCGCTCGCGATCCACCTGTCCATCGGCCAGGCCTACGCCTTCAGCGTGTTCAACCTGCCGCTGAGCAAGGTGATCGGCGGCGCCGCCGCGTCGCCGGACGACTGGAAGCTCAGCACCCTCGGCTGGATCTTCAGCATCGCGATCGTGTTCCTTGGACTCTCCGCCGCGATCTGGGGTGCGTGGCTGGAGCGGGTGGGGCCGCGCAAGGCGATGTTCGTTTCGGCGTGCTGCTTCGGTGGCGGGTTCCTCATCGGGGCCCTCGGCATCTCGACGCACCAGTTGTGGCTGCTTCTGCTCGGCTACGGTGTGCTCGGCGGCATCGGCCTGGGGCTTGGCTACATCTCCCCGGTGTCGACGCTCATCAAGTGGTTCCCCGACCGCCCGGGCATGGCGACCGGCCTCGCCATCATGGGCTTCGGCGGCGGCGCGATGGTGGCATCGCCGCTGTCCGTGGCGCTCATGAGCCACTTCAGGGACAGCCGGACGCACGGACTGACGGAGACCTTCGTCACGATGGGCATCGGCTACTTCCTGTTCATGATGATCGGCGTGTTCCTGGTGCGCCTTCCGGCCGCGTCCGCGGCACCGGCGGGGAGCGCCGCCGGACGTCCGCTGGCACACACGACGGAGCAGCGGTCCGCCAGCGCCACCTCCACGGCGGCGTCCAGGCAGGCGTCGCTGCGGCAGGTGCCGGTGAACGAAGCCTGGCGCACGCCACAGTTCTGGCTGCTGTGGCTGGCGCTGTTCTGCAACGTGACGGCGGGCATCGGCGTGCTGGGGCAGGCATCGGCGATGATCCAGGAGGTATTCACGGGACGCATCACGGCGGCGGCGGCCGCGGGCTTCGTGGGGCTGCTGTCGCTCTGCAACATGGCCGGCCGCTTCATCTGGTCCACGACGTCGGACAAGATCGGCCGCAAGCCCACGTACATGATCTTCTTCGCGCTGGGGGCGCTGCTCTACTTCGCGGTGCCGACGATCGGCGTGCGCAACGTCGGCGTGTTCGTCGCGCTGTACGCGGTGATCCTCTCGATGTACGGCGGCGGGTTCGCGACGATCCCGGCCTACCTGCGCGACCTGTTCGGCACCGTGCAGGTGGGCGCGATCCACGGGCGGATCCTCACCGCGTGGTCCGCTGCGGGCCTCGCCGGACCGATCCTCGTGAACTACATCCGCGAGTACCAGATCTCGCATGGCGTGGCGAAGGCCGCGTCGTACAACACGACCATGTACATCATGGCGTCGCTGCTCATCGTGGGCTTCATCGCCAACGCGCTGGTCCGTCCGCTGCCCGTGGGCTCCGCGCAGCGCGCCGGCACACCGGTGGCCGCATGACCTCCCCCAGCCGAGACACCCGCATGGCAACCGACGACGGCCGCTCCTCGCCGCTCTCGATCGCGCTCGCATGGCTCGCGGTGGGCATTCCGCTGGCGTGGGGCGTGTCGCAGACGATCATCAAGTCGATGGCGCTGTTCAGGTAGTCGCCTCCGCGGTCGGGGTGCCCGCGCGAATGAACGGCCCGCCGGGGGATGCCATCCTGCTCGGCGGGCCGTTCGCGCGGACGCCCGTCGCACCGCTATCCTGCATCCATGACCTCACTCTTCGATGCCGTCTCGATGCAGCGGCTCGGTTACGCGCAGCCGAGCGTGCTCGCCGGGGGAGTGCGCATCACGCCGGGCGGGCGCGAGGTGCTGGAGGAGCGTCTCGCTGAGGAGACGCCCGTGACCATCGCGTACAACGGCGCGGCGCACGCCGTGATGATGGCCACGCCCGACGACCTGGAGGACTTCGCGGTGGGCTTCTCGCTCACCGAAGGTCTGGTGGCGCGGCCCGAGCAGCTCACCCGGATCGCGGTGGTGCGGTACAGCCGCGGCGTCGAGCTCCAGCTCGAGGTGCCGTCCGAGATCGCGGACGGCGCGGGCCGGCGGAGCCGGCGACTGTCCGGGCGCACGGGCTGCGGCATCTGCGGAACGGAGAGCGTGGACCAGGTGCTGCGCGAGCTCCCGGTGGTGGCGTCCGGCGTCGCCATCAGCGCCGCGGCCGTCACCTCAGCGATGCGTGCGCTCCGGTCGCGGCAGCCGCTCAACGAGCTGACGGGCGCGGTGCACGCGGCCGGCTGGGCACGCGCGGACGGCACGCTGGAGCTCGTGCGCGAGGACGTGGGGCGGCACAACGCGCTCGACAAGCTCGTGGGAGCGCTCGTTCGGGCGAAGATCGCCGCGAGCGAGGGGTTCGTGGTGATCACGAGCCGGGGCAGCTTCGAGCTGGTGCAGAAGGCCGCGGTACTCGGCGTGCCGCTGCTGGCGGCGGTCTCGGCGCCCACCGCGCTCGCGGTGCGCGTGGCGCACGCGTCGAACATCGCGCTGGCGGGGTTCGCGCGAGACGACCGGGTGACGGTATACTCACACGCGGACCGGGTGCGGCTCTAGCTTTCGCACATGGCCACGCTCGATCGAACCCTCTCTACCGTCCGCGCCGCGACGACACTCGCGCCGACGCGGCCCGCGTATGCCGCCGGCATCCGGGCGGCCGTCGCGACCGTGGGCCCGCTGGCGGTCGCGATGCTGCTCGGCAGCCAGGGTGGCACCTGGCTCAGCCTGGGCGGATTCAACGCCGCCCTGTCCGACAGGGGCGGCGCCTACCGCGACCGCGCGACCGCGATGCTGGCGGTGGTCGCGGGGACCGCCATGGCCATGCTCATCGGGAGCCTCGCAGGCGCGAGCATCTGGATCGCCGTGCCGGTGACCTTCGCCGTGGCCGTCGTCTGCTGCCTGGCGCGCGTGTGGGGTGCATCGGGGGCGAGCATCGGCGGGGCGTCGCTGTCCACGTTCGTCATCGCGCTCGCCTATCCCGCCGCCACGCTCGGCGACGCGCTCGGGCGCGCCGGGCTCGGGATGCTCGGGGGACTGTGGGCCATGGTGGTGGCGCTGCTCCTCTGGCCGCTGCGCCCGTACCGTCCGGCGCGCGTGGCGGTGGCGGCGTGCTATACCGCGCTCGCGGCGCTGCTCGACGAGATGGTGAATGCGATGGCGCGCGCCACGCCCACGTCGCGGCCCGAGGTGCCGGTCGGCAGCGCCGTCGTGCGCAACGCGCTGGAGCATGCGCGTGGCGTGCTCACGCAGCTGCGCCGCGGACGCCCTGGCGCCTCCGGCCGCGGCGAGCAGCTGCTGGTGCTCGGCGACCTGTGCGACCAGATGTTCGGGTTCGCGGTCGGCGTCGTGGAGGCCATCGAGACGATCCCGCCGGTCCGACGGGATGTCGAGGCGCAGCGGCTCGTGCTCGAGGCACTGTCGCGGATCGCCGCGACCGCGCGCGCGATCGCGGTGGCGGTGGAGGCGGAGACGGACACCCCATCGATTCCGCTCGGCTGGAGCGGGGAGCCGCTCCGCACACTCGTCGAGCGCACGGTGGACGCCGAAGTGAGGCAGGAAGAGACGTGGATCCACTACCTCCATGCGGCGTCGATCCTCGACCGCGCCGCGCGGTTCGCCGAGACCGCGGTGGTCGCGGTGTCCACGCTGGGCAACGGGCCGGGTGCGACGACGGAGTTCCCCGTGCCCGACGGCGGCGGCGGCGAGGAGGAGCCGGCGTCGCCGCTCGCCGTGGTGCGCGCGATCCTCACGCCGGACTCCGTGATCCTGCACTACGCGCTGCGCGTGGCGGTCGTGAGCGCGGTCGCCGTCCTGCTGACCAACGCACTGCACCTGCAGTACGGCTACTGGATGACCATCACGGTCATCGTGATCATGCAGCCCTACACCGGCGCCACCACGCACCGCGCGCTGCAGCGCGTCATCGGAACGGTGATCGGCGGGCTGCTGACGGCGGCGCTGGGGGCGCTGTTCCACGACCCGCGCGCCATCCTGGTGCTGTCGTTCGTGTTCGCCGCGACCTGCGTCGCGCTCATGCCGCTCAACTACGCGGCGTACTCCATCTTCCTCACGCCGACCTTCGTGCTGCTGGCGGAGGCGAGCGTCGGCGACTGGCACCTGGCGGGCGTCCGCGTGGTGAACACCCTGCTCGGCGGCGCGCTGGCGCTGGCCGGCGCGCGACTGCTCTGGCCGAGCCCGGAGTGGCGGCGGCTCCCGGGCTACCTGGCGGCGGCGCTGCGCGCCAACGCGGACTACCTGCGCTGCGTGGGCTCGCTCTTCGACGACCGATCCGACGAGGCCGGCGAGCAGCTGCGCGCATCGCGCCGGCGCATCGGGCTCGCGATGGTGAACGCGGAGGAGTCGTTCCAGCGGCTCATGGGCGAGCACGCGGGAGCCTCGGACGACCTCGCGCCGGCGCTGTCCCTGCTGACATTCCTGCGCCGCTTCACCGCGTCGACCGCGTCGCTCGCGCTGGCCCGGCATGCGTCGCCCGCGGCCGCGAGCGCGCTGCAGCCCTTCACCGCGAGCGTGGGCGGGCGCCTGGACGAGCTCGCGGAGGCGGTCACGCGGCACGAGATGCCGTCGCCGCTGCCGTCGATGTCGTCGGTGGAGGCGGCGGAGGAACCGGTGCCGCCCCTGCTCCGCGCGCGGGCCGAGCGGCTGGTGCGCGTGCTTCGCATGATCGACGGCAGCGTGCGGCGCTGGACGGAGGCGCCGGAGCCGGCGAGCCGCTGAGCTGGCGCGGGCGCGAACGCGAGCGGGCGCCGCGATCGCGGCGCCCGCTCGTGTCCTTCCCATGAGTGCCGCGGGTGTTACCGCGGTGCGCGCGGTGCGGCGGGCAGCTGGGCGAGGCGGCGCTTCATCGCCTGGAAGCCCTGGGAATCAGTGCGCAGGCCGTTGAGGCGGTTCCCGCTCTCGGAGAGCATGCGCTGGATGTCGGCGATGCGGTCCTGGGTGCCCGGGTGATCGGAGAACCACGAACTTGCCGCGGACGAGCCCCCGCCCTGCTGCTCTTCCGCGAGCAGCTTCTGGAAGAAGGTGAGCATGCCGCGCGGGTTGATGCCGGCGCGGACGACGTTGTTGAAGCCGCCCTCGTCGGCCTGTACCTCGTCGCCGCGGCTGAAGCGCGCGAACACGGCGGTGCCCCCCACCTGGATGGCCGCCTGCGCCGCCTGGTTGGCGCACACGTTGGTGAGCGTGCACGCCAGTGCGACGCCGACGTTGGCGCCCTGGGCCTGCTCCATCTGCTTCACGGAGTGGCGGCGCACGACGTGCTCGATCTCGTGGGCGAGGACGCCGGCGAGCTCGCTCTCGTTGCTGGCGCGCGAGAGCACGCCGCGGTTGACGTAGATGTAGCCGCCCGGGAGGGCGAAGGCGTTGATGACGTCGGTGTTGACGACGCCGAACTGCCAGCTGAGGTCCGCCCGCGACGTGGTGGCGGCGATGGAGCGGCCGAGCGAGTTCACGTAGGCGTTCACCGTGGCGTCGTTGAGCATGGGCAGCTGCGCGGCCACCTGCTGATTGGCCTGCGCACCCATCTGGACTTCTTCCTGCTGCGAGATGGTGGAGCAGGCGCCGAGGAGCGCGAGGCCCGCGAGGGCGACGGTGCGCGGCGCGCGGCGGGAGATGCGGATCGTGGTCATGAGCGGTCCTGGTGCGGTCGTGAAACGGAATGGGCAGGCGGCACCCACGTCGCGAACATCCGAGGCGAACGCATGAGTTGCGCCATCTGCCGTGATGTGCGGTGCGTCACAGGGCGGGGCCTGGACCCGGGCCTGGACCGGGGCCTGGACCCGGGCCTGGACCCGGGCCTGGACCGGGGCCTGGACCGGGGTCGGACCGGGGTCGGACCGGGGTGAGACCCGGACCCGTGACCCTGGCCCCGGGATCGGGCGCGCTACTCGACGAGGCGCTTTCGCCGCGGCGGGAGCGCTTCCGCGCCGCGCCAGAGCGCGAGCAGCGCCCCCTCGTCGAGCTCGCTCCATCCCCGGGGGATCGGGGCGATCCGCCGGCGCTCGTCGCCGCACTCGAAGGCGATCCAGCCGTGGGCCAGCCGTGGGGGCAGGGCGATGCGCAGCCCCCGCTCACGGCGGCGCTCGGTGCTTCGGCGCTCGTGGAGGGCGGGCGGGAGCGGGGCAGCGTGGACGCGCCGGTCGCGCATTCGCCGCTCGCCCCATGCGGGATGCACGTCCCAGGCGTTCCAGAGCCGCGCCGCGTCGTCTCGAAAGGTGCGATGTGGGGTCACGCGCTCGACTCCTGCGTCGGGTGGTGATGCGTCGCCAGGCGGTCGCGCCGGACCACCGCACGACGCACGCCAGCGCGGACTCATGTGACGGCCGATGCACGGGCCAGCTCGTTGCGTTAGTGACGGGCATGCACCGGTCGCCGATCCTCGCCCTGCTCGCGCTCGCGTCCGCCTGCGGACTGCCCCGCGATACCGATGGCTCCCTCGACCGCGCGCGGGGTGGCGTGCTGCGGGTGGGGGTCGCGGACCATCCACCCTGGGACAGCGTGACGGCCGGGACCGTATCCGGGCTGGAACCCCGCATCATCGAGGCGTTGGCGGCGACGATCGGGGCGACGCCGACGTGGCGGCGCGGGGCGGAGTCCGAGCTGCTGGCCGCGCTGGAGCGGCGCGAGCTCGACATCGTGGCGGCGGGCCTCACGGACGACTCGCCCTGGAACGGGCGCGTCGCCCTCACCAAGCCATACCGGACGGACCAGAGCGGGGGCGCGCACGTGCTCGCGCTGGCGGCCGGCGAGAACGCGCTGCTCGTGCTCGTGGAGCGGTACCTGCACGACCACGAGGCCGGCAAGCCGGTGGTGGGCGCGCGATGAGGCTGGGCCACCGGTTCACGTTTCCCGCGCGACAGCAGCGCGAGCGGCACCGTGCCGCGCGCCTCTCGTGGGTCAGCCTCGGACTCCTGACCACCACGGCCATCGCGGTCTACGTCACGCTCGGCGAGTCGGAGGCGATGAAGACGGCGTGGGTGGAGGACCTCCTCGGGATGGTCCCGCCGATCGTCCTCCTGGCCGCGCTGAAGATCGAGAACCGGGCGCCCAACCAGCGCTTTCCGTACGGCTATTTCCGCACCGTGTCCGTGGCGTTCCTCATCACCTCGGCGGTGCTCGCGCTGGCGGGGGTCTGGCTGCTGTACGACTCCGTCATGAAGCTGCTGCACGGCGAGCGGCCGCCGGTGGGCACGATGAGCGTGTTCGGGCACATGATCTGGGCCGGATGGGCGATGGTGGTCGCGCTGCTCTACTGCGTGGGCATCGGGTACTGGCTGGGGCGCGCGAAGCGGCCGGTGGCGGACACGCTGAACGACAAGGCGCTGTACGCCGACGCCGACATGAACAAGGCGGGCTGGATGAGCGAGGGCGCGGCCATCGCCGGCATCCTGCTGATCGGCTACGGGCACTGGTGGGGCGACGGCCTCGCGGCGGCGTTCATCTCGGTGAACATCGTGCGCGACGGCTGGGTCAACCTGCGCCAGGTGATCGGCGACCTGATGGACGAGACCCCCACGCGCATTGGTGGCCAGGAGCTGGACGACCTGCCGGAGCGGCTCAAGGCGTGCGCGGAGGCAATGCCCTGGGTGTCGCAGGCGGCGGTGCGCCTGCGCGAGCACGGGCACGTGATCGCCGGCGAGGTGCTGATCGTGCCGCGCGAGGAGCAGGATCTGGTGGCGCGCATCGAGCACGCCGTGGAGGCGCTCACGAAGGTCGACTGGCGCATCTACACGCTCACGGTGATGCCGGTGTCGGAGCTGAAGGACGGCGTGATGCCGAAGCAGCCGTGGTCTGCGGCGTGATGCGGCGCGCCGGGTGACGGGCACCGCCGGCGAGTCTCCGCTGCTGGCAGCGCTCCCGGGCGTCTCGCACCGGTTCGCCGAGCTGGGCGACGTCACGCTGCACTATGCGGAGTCGGGGGCGGCGCGCGGGGGCGTCCCGCGCGTGCTGCTGCACGGGTTTCCCGAGCTCTGGTACGCGTGGCACCACCAGCTCACCGCGCTCGGCGGCACGCATCACGTGGTGGCGCCGGACCTGCGCGGGTACGGGCTGTCGTCGAAGCCCCGCGAGGTGGCGGCGTACGCCGTGGACCGCATCGTGGACGACGTGCGCGCGCTCGCGGACCATCTCGGCGCCGAGCGGATCGTGCTGGCGGGGCACGACTGGGGCGGCGTGATCGCGTGGGCCTTCGCGTCCCGGTATCCGGAGCGGCTGGAGCGGCTGGTGATCGTGAACGCGCCGCATCCCGCGATCTTCGCGCGCGAGCTGCGCCACAACCCGCGGCAGATGCTCGCGAGCTCGTACGTCCTGCTGTTCCGAGCGCCGTTCGGGCTGGCGGAGCGGGTGCTGCGCGCCGGCGACCACGCGCTGCTGGATGGCCTCGCGCGGCGCGGGCTGGCACGCGGGTACTTCACACCGGCCGACGCGGCGGTGCTGCGCGCCTCGTGGCGCGAGCCCGGTGCGCTCACCGGAGGACTCAACTACTATCGCGCGCTCGGCGTGCTGCCGGCGCTCCGCATGCGGCCCATCGCCGTGCCGACGACGGTGATCTGGGGGGAGCGCGACCGCTACCTGCTGCCCGGCCACCTCGACGGGCTCGAGCGTCACGTGCCTCGCCTGAGCATGGTCCGGGTGCCGGATGCGTCGCACTGGATCGTGCACGAGCAGCCGGCGCTGGTGTCGCGGGAGCTGTGCTGACGGCGACCCCACGCTGCGCGCCGTCGGGCGGGGACGCATATTGCAGCCACGACAGGCCGCTTCCTTCCTCCACAGCCACGACGCCATGATCAAGTGCCCACGCTGCGGCGAGCTGGTCTCCGCGGACCGAGAGATCTGCGTGGGGTGCGGCCGTCGCGTCCCCGATCCGTCGCGGCCCGTGGAGCAGCGCCTGCGCGCGCTCGTCATCGGCGCGTTCGTGCTGGCAGGGCTGCTGCTGATCGCCGGGATGGTGCGCGACTCGTTCCTGCACCGGTGACGGGCGAGAGCGCGGAGGATCCGCCGCTCTTCGCGCTCGCCGACGTCTCGCAGGAGCGCGGCGGCCGCGAGGTGCTGCGGTCGGTCACGCTCGAGCTGCCGGCCAGGCGGCTCGTCGCGATCATCGGTCCCTCCGGCGCGGGGAAGTCCTCGCTGATCCGCCTGCTCAACCGGCTCGACGATCCCACGTCGGGCACCGTGCGCTTCCGTGGCGCGCCGGTGACGGCAATGCCGGTGCGCGCGCTGCGGCGCCGCGTGGGCTTCGTGTTCCAGAGCCCCACGATGTTCCCCGGCACCGTCGCCGACAACCTGCGCGCCGCGGCGCGCTACGAGGGTGGGGCGGCGAACGCCCCGCGTGCCTTCATCCGCTTCACCGTCGGGGTCAGCACCCCGGCACCAGGGAGCGACGCCGCGCTGGGCGCCCTGCTCGAGTCGGTGGAGCTCGATCGCGACTTCCTCGCGCGCGACGCGTCGAGCCTCTCGGGCGGCGAGCAGCAGCGCGTGAGCATCGCACGCGCCCTGGCGACGATGCCCGAGGTGCTCGTGCTCGACGAGCCGACGTCGGCCCTGGACCCCGAGGTGGCCGAGCGGTTCATGCGGACCGTGGCGCGGCTGCGCCAGGAGCAGATGCTGTCGGTGATCATGGTGACGCACCGGCTCGTGGAGGCGCGGCAGTGGAGCGACGCCACGGTGATGCTCGACGCCGGGCGCGTGGTGGAATGGGGCGGGACCGCCGCGCTGTTCGATACGCCGCGCGAGGCGCGCACGCGCGCCTTCGTCCAGAGCGCCGGATGACCGCGCTCGCGTGGGTCGCGCCGCTGCTGCAGGTGCCGGTGCGAGCCGGCGGGGACGTGGTGCTCGGCTGGCTCGACCTCGCGATCGCCGCGGGGCTCGTGCTGCTCGCCTCCGGCATCGCGCAGTGGCAGCGGCTCGGGCTGGCCCGCGGGTTCCTCTGGGGCGGCGTGCGCGCGCTCGTGCAGCTCGTTGCCGTGGGCTACGTGCTCACCTGGGTGTTCGCGGTGCAGCGATGGTACGTGGTGCTGGTGGCGCTCCTCGTGATGCTCGTGGCGGCCACGGTGACGATCACCGGCCGTCACCGCACGCAGCGTCGCACGGTGGGGGTGATCGCCGGCCTCGCGATGCTGGTGGGAGCGGGGCTCACGCTCGCCTACGTGGAGCTGCTGGTGGTGCGCGTGACGCCGTGGTACGACCCGCGCTACCTCATCCCGCTGTTCGGGATGATCGTGGGGAACGCGATGAACGGGGCGGCGCTCGCCGCCGAACGGCTCGCGT
>JAQBPZ010000110.1 GCA_028287225.1 Gemmatimonadota bacterium | reverse complement strand
TCCATGATCACCTTGTCCCCCTGGAGGATCTCGGTGATGTAGGATTTCAGCTCGCAGGTGGCCGGGTCGACGACCTGGTACTCTTCCTCGATGCCGATGGTGAGGGAGGGAGCTTTCATGCTCGTGGTCCGGATGGAGGATCGTGCAAGGCCAGCCCGGGTCGTGGCTATCAGTTACAGTTTCAACGCAGAGGGCGCCGAGGGGAACGGCGAGGACGCAGAGGAACTGCCGCTCCAACATTCCCCTCTGTGTCCTCCGTGTCCTCTGTGGTAAAACGCCCTTGAAGAGCAGTTGACCACAGAGGGCGCAGAGGGCACAGAGAGGCGCCTGGAGGAGGCAGGGGACTTCCTCTGCGCCCTCGCTGTTTCCCTCGGCGCCCTCTGCGTCGAGGGAGTCTCGTTGCCAGTCGTGGAAGCAGCGGTGCGTGCGCACGTCATCGCCGCTCCACGATGAAGGTCGGCGTCTGGCTGCCGCCGCCGGCGGTGACGTTGATGAGGGCTGCCGTGCCGAGGCGCGTGAGGCAGCCGTCGAGGTAGTCGCCGCCCGCGACGTACGGGGCGGTGTCCACCATGCGATCGATGAGCTGCACCCGTCCCTCCACGAGACTCGGAAAGGCCTCCGTGGGGAGCACGATCCGCTGCTGCACGATGTACGGCTCGTCGAGGGCCGTGGCGATCGCCGCCTGCCACTCGCCATCGCCGGCCTCCCAGCCGAGCACGATGCCCTTGCCCCCGTACTCGTCGTTCGGCTTCAGGACGAGCTGCTCCCGATGCGCGGCGATGTGCTCCAGAAGGTCCACCTGGCGGCCGGCATGCACGGTGGAGCGCGATTCCACGACCCGCGTCCACGGAATCGTGGCGTCGATCATCTGGCGCTCCTCCGGGCTGAAGAGCGCGGCGTTGCGCTCGTCGCTCAGCACGGCCAGGCTCGCCTTCTTGTGCAGGATCTTGCAGCTCGGCGGGTTCACCATGCAGACGGCGCGCGCGCGGACCGCCTGGAGGATGGGACTGTCGAGACCCTCGCGCTCCACCAGCTCGTGCAGCAGCACGCGCTTGTAGATGACGTTCACCACGCCGTGCGGCGAGCGCAGCGCACCCGCGGACCACTCCAGCGCCTGCGGCGTGACGATGTCGCACGCGTAGCCCTGGCGCCGGAAGTAGTCCTGGAACAGGCGGAACTCGCTCTGCGTCGGCACCTCCGCCCAGTCCACGATCGCGATGCGCGGGCGGGTGGTGCCGCCGGAGAACTGCTCCCAGCAGTCGAGCAGCGCCTGGAGCACGTTGTGCCGCGCGGGCATCGGCCGCACGTCCCACTCCTTCACGAACCGCCGCATCACCGGCAGGGCGTAGAACAGCTCGGCGAGCGCGTCGTTGTAGCCGCCGCCGGCCGGCGTCTCCGCGTTGTACTCGGTGAACTGCAGCCCGTCGTCGCCCACGAAGAAGGCGTCCAGCCGCGACACCGGGCTCGGGTCCCGGAATCCGGGATCGACGTGCACCAGCGCGTGCTCCCACGCCTCGAGGCGGAACTGCGCGAGCACGGTCTCGTCGGCCAGTGCCGCGCGGTGCGCCTTGCGGAAGGCGCGCAGCACGACCATGGACCGCGCCTGGAGCATGTGCCACTGCGCCGGCGAGAAGAACCGCGGGCGCAGCACGCTGCACAGCGGACGGTCGCCGAAGTACAGGCCCCGCAGACGGAGCTGCTCGTCGAGCTGGCCGCCCGACTCCTGCCCCAGGCTGTCGGTGAGCAGCCCGTGGTAGGCGTCGACCGCGGCCAGGCTGGTGGACGTCACACGCCGCCCTCGCGGCGCCCGGTGAGGAAGCCACCGCGCGCGATGTCAGGCTGGCGTCTGGGCTCCTTCGCCAGCCGGATGCACATGTCGGCCATCTTCTGCACCGCCCACTCGAAGTAGTGCGGCGTGAGCGAGTTCACGTCCATGTCCGGCGCCGGGTTCATGAAGTCTATGGCGTACGGGATGCCGTCGCGCACCGCGAACTCCAGCGAGCACATGTCGTAGCCGAGGGCGCGCATCAGGGTGAGCGAGTCCTTCACGATGCGCGCGCCCAGCTCGGGGGCGAGGTGCTCGTGCTCCACGTGATACTTCCGCTCGCCGGGATCGTAGCGCATCGGCAGCACGTCGCGCTGGCCGATGGCGAGGCAGCGGACGAACTGGTCCCACTTGATGAACTCCTGCACGATCATCGTGAGCTGGCCCGACTCGTCGTAGTTGCTGATCAGCTCCTCCATGGACCGGCAGACGTAGACGTCGCGCCAGCCGCCGCCGTGGGCGTCCTTGAGGATGCACGGCAGCCCGATGTGGTCCACGATCCCCTGCCAGTCGATCGGGTACTTCAGGTTGCGGAGGCTCTCGTCGTGCTTGATGCCGGGGATGTACTCGCGGTTGGGCAGCGCGATGGTCTTCGGCGAGGCGACGCCGAGCTTCGTCGCGAGGCTCGCGTCGAACAGCTTGTCGTCGGCCGACCACATGAACGGGTTGTTGACGACCGTGGCGCCGGACAGGACGGCGTGCTTGAGCCAGGTACGGTAGTACCCGACCTCGTGCGAGATCCGGTCGACGATCACGGCGTAGTCCACCGGCTCGTCCATCGACGTGCCGCCGAGCTTCACGTATTCCGCGGCGACGCCGTCGTCGCGCCGCGCCACCTCCTCGATGAAGGCCGGGGGAAAGGACCATTCGCGTCCGACGAGGAGGCCGATCTTGAGCATTGGAAAGTCGGTGAAGGGAGGATCAATTGATGGAAAATGTTTACGGCTTGTCGGTTGACGGTTTACGGCGTGCCCCGGTCAGCCAGCGCCCGCGAAGCCACCCCGGGACCTGACAAACCGAACACCGAAAAACCGTGGACCGACAAACCGCAGTCCAGTTCAGTCGTGCCCGCCGATGTACTTCACGAGCATGCCGCGCCAGAAGGGCCAGTCGTGCGCCCAGCCGTCCCAGATGCGCAGGGCGTGCCAGATGCCCTTGCTGTGCAGGCGGCGCGAGAACTCCTCGTTCCCGGGGCGCATCGGGTCGTCCTGCCCGATGGCGATGATGATGTCCATGCCACGCATCGCCGCCAGACGGTCCGGGTCGTTCTCGCCGAGCACGAAATCGGCGGGATTGTGGAAGTAGATCGACTCGTCGGAGTAGCCGCCGGTCTGCTCGCGGATGTCGTAGAGCCCGCTCAGGCCCAGGATGCGGTTCACGCGCCCGGGATGACGGAGGCCGAAGGACATGGCGTGGTACGCGCCGAAGCTGGCCCCGGTCGTGATCAGGTAGCGCCCGCCGTTCACCCGATCGGTG
>JAQBPZ010000124.1 GCA_028287225.1 Gemmatimonadota bacterium | reverse complement strand
CGTTCGCCACGTGCATCATCACGCTCGTCTCCAGCTCGCCGGCATGATCGCCGAGATCGGTGAAGATGGAGGAGTCCCCCACCTTGTACCAGTTGACGGCCGACAGCATGATCGAGGTGCGCGGCTGCAGCTCGCGGATCATCTGCCGGAAGTCGTTGCCCCCGTGCCCGTTGAAGATCACGAGCTTGCCGATGCCCTGCGCCTCCAGCGCGTGCACCAGGTCCCTGAGCAGCGCCGCCTGCGTGGACGGGTTCATGTTCAGGCACAGCTTGATGTCGAGCTGGCCGGTGTTCACGCCGAACGGCACGCACGGCAGGACCACCACCTTCGCGCCGCGCTCCCACGCCAGCCGCGCTCCCTCGGCAGCCAGGACGTCGCACTGGATGGTGTCGGTGGCGTAGGGGAGGTGGTAATTGTGCGCCTCGGTGGCACCCCACGGGAGGACGGCGACGTCGTACGGTGTGGCGTCGACGGTCTTCCAGGTGCTCTCGGCGAGGATCCACGGTCGGCTGGTCATGTGCTGAAATTCGCCACCCGGGCGGCGTGGCGCCATGGCGCCCGGAACTTCCCGGCGCGGTGATGGCGTTCACAGGGCTGGCAGCACTCCCTCGTCCCCACCTCATGAACACGCACTCGCTCGCGACACCCTCCAGCGTCGACGTCATCGCCGCCGACGCGCTCCGCATGATCCGGGAGCGCGGCGCGCAGGTGCTCAACGCCATCGACGACGGTGTGTTCTTCCTGGACGGCGCCGGCCTCACGATCTTCGTGAACGATGCCGCGGTGCGCATGCTCGGCTTCACGAACCGCGAGATCATGGGGCGGTCGATGCACGAGCTGACGCATCACCACTACGCCGACGGGAGCGCGTTCCCGAACGAGGAATGTCCCATCCTCTCGTCGGTCACGGACGCGGTGCAGCAGCGCGTCGGCGGCGACACCTTCTGGACGAAGGCCGGCGCTGCCCTGCCCGTGGACTACACCAGCATCCCCATCAAGGACGGGCGCACGGTGATCGGCGTGGTGGTCACCTTCCGCGACATCAGCGACCAGCAGCGCCTCGAGGAGCAGGACGTGCGGCTCCGGCGCGAGCGCGAGACGCGAGACGCATTGCGGGAGAGCGAGGCGCGGTACCGCTTCCTGGCCGAGGCGATCCCGGTGCAGATCTGGACGGCGCGCCCCGACGGCTCGCTGGACTACGTCACGCGTCGCGTGGCCGACTACTTCGGACTCACCAGCGAACAGATACTGGCGGACGGCTGGCAGAACATCGTGCATCCGCACGACCTGCCGGCGACGGTGGAGCGCTGGACGCGTTCCCTCGCCACCGGCGAGCCGTACGAGGTGGAGTTCCGCCTCCGCGGCAGCGATGGCGTGTACCGCTGGCACCTGGCCCGCGCCCTCGCACAGCTCGACGACGAGGGCGGGGTCGTGAAGTGGTTCGGCACCAACACGCTGATCGAGGACCAGAAGCGGTAGCCCCGCACCACCCTCCTACTTGAAGCGCATCCCGTTCGGCGCCACCGCGCCGGGCGTCGGCGCGAACGGCTTCGGCAGGGGCGGCGTGCGGTTGCTGCCACGCGCCGGCGGCGCGCTCGCGCGGCCCGGCGCGCGATCCTCCTTCGGGCGGCCATCCGTGCTCGCGGCCTTCTTCATGGTCAGCGCGATCCGGTTGCGCTGGAGGTCCACGCCCATCACGCGCACCTTCACGCGCTGGCCCACCGAGACGGCCTGGTTCGGGTCCTTCACGAACGAGTCGGACAGCTGCGACACGTGCACGAGGCCGTCCTGGTGCACGCCGACGTCCACGAAGGCGCCGAACGCCACGATGTTGGTCACCACGCCCTCGAGCTCCATCCCCTCGCGCAGGTCCTTGGGCTCGGTGAGGTCGTCGCGGAACGCGGGCGCCTCGAAGCCGGCGCGCGGGTCGCGGCCGGGCTTTCGCAGCTCGCTCACGATGTCCTTCAGCGTCGGCAGGCCCACGTCGTCGGAGACGTAGCGCGCGAGTGCCAGGTCGTCCAGCCGTGCAGGCTCGGCGAGCAGCGCCGGCAGGGTCATGCCGAGGTCGGCCGCCATGCGCTCCACCAGGGCGTAGCGCTCCGGGTGCACGGCGCTCGCGTCCAGTGGGTGCGCGGATCCCCTGATCCGCAGGAAGCCCGCGGCCTGCTCGAACGCCTTGGCGCCGAGCCGCGGTACCTCGAGCAGCGCCTTCCGGGAGTCGAAGCCGCCGCGTGCATCACGGGTGGCCACGATGTTGGCGGCAAGGCCGGGGCCGATGCCGGACACGTAGCTGAGCAGCGCGACCGAGGCCGTGTTCACCTCCACGCCGACGCGGTTCACGGCGGACACCACCACGTCCTCGAGCCGCTTCTTGAGGCGCGGCTGGTTGACGTCGTGCTGGTACTGGCCCACGCCGATCGACTTGGGGTCGATCTTCACGAGCTCGGCGAGCGGATCCTGCAGGCGGCGAGCGATGGACACAGCACCACGCAGCGACACGTCCAGGCCGGGGAGCTCGGCCACCGCGAGCTCGGAGGCCGAGTACACCGACGCGCCGGCCTCGCTCACCACGACCACCTGCGGCGGCGCGGCCAGCGCGGCCTCCCTGAGAACCGTGCGCACGAGTGCTTCCGTCTCCCGCGACGCCGTGCCGTTGCCGATGGCGATGAGCTCCGCACCCGACGACGTCACCAGGCGGAGGAGCGAGGCGGTGAAGCGGTCGGGCTGGTGCAGCATCCACGCGTCGGTGTGCAGCACCGCACCGGTGCGCGAGACCGCGGCCACCTTCACGCCGGTCCGGAAGCCCGGATCCAGGCCGATGACGATGCGCTCGCCCGCCGGCGCCGCCAGCAGCAGCTGCTCCAGGTTGCGGCCGAAGATGACGATGGCCTCCTCGTCGGCGCGCGTCTTGAGCTCCAGTCGCAGCTCCACCTCGATGGAAAAGGCGAGGAGCCGCTTGTACGCGTCGGCGGCGACGAGCTGAAGCTGGTGGACGGCGCGGCGCCCATCCACGACGCGCGCCGTCAGGCCAGTGGTGATCTCCTCCACCGGCGCGGCCACCGACCACGCGAGCACGCCCTCCTCCTCGCCGCGCCGGATGGCGAGCACCCGGTGCGACGGGATGGAATGCAGGGGCTCCGCGAAGTCGTAGTAGTCCTGGAACTTGGAGACTTCCTTCTCCTTGCCGATCACCGCCTTGGCCGACACGCTTCCCTTGCGGCGGGTCAGGTCACGGACCCAGCCGCGATGCTCCGCGTCCTCCGCAACGCGCTCGCTCAGGATGTCGCGCGCACCGGCCAGCGCCTCGTCCACCCCCGGCACCTCGCCGCCCACGTGCGCGGCGGCCGCGGCCAGCGCGCCTGCATCGTCCACGTCGCCGTTCCACAGCGCGTCGGCCAGCGGCTCCAGGCCGCGCTCCTTCGCGATGGTGGCGCGCGTGCGGCGCTTCGGCTTGTAGGGAAGGTACAGGTCCTCGAGCGCCTGCTTGGTGGTCACGGCATCGAGCCGCGCGGCGAGCTCGGGGGTGAGCTTGCCCTGCTCGTCGATGGACTTGCGGATCGCCACGCGGCGGTCGCCGAGCTCGCGCAGGTATTCGGAGCGGTCCTGGATCGCGCGGAGCTGCGTTTCGTCGAGCCCCCCGGTGGCCTCCTTGCGATAGCGCGCGACGAACGGGAGGGTGTTGCCCTCGGCGAACAGCGCGAGCGTGCTCGCCACCTGCTTCACCGGGATGGACAGCTCGATGGCGACGGCGATCGCGATGGGCGCGAGCGAGTCGAGGGATGTGGGCGTGGACGGCTCCATCGGATACAGCTCGGGGAGGGCGCGGAGCGCGAGCGGCAGGCGCTCGCACGGTGTGGCGGGAGGAGGGGCGGAAACTGTACGCGTCCCACCGCGCATGCAACGCCTTGACTTCGCGCGGCGCGGCGCGTGGCGCCTCACGCGATGCGCAGTGAGTCGACAGTCACGCGGCAGTGTTCGTCGTTCCGCTTTCGGTCCTTGCTCCGCGAGTGCCGTTGCCGTCGTCGTACGCGAATTCCAATGAATCCGGTGCGAGCGCGATCGCTGCGAATCCTCCTGCGAGGCTGCGCGACGCCGGCTTCACACGTCGCCCATGACGTCTGCTGCGTTGCGCGGAGTCGGCAGTCGGCCATGTGGCATCGCGCTCGTGTCCGGAACACTTTCCCGACGTCGGTGATTCCGGATCATGCGTGTCACCTCCGCGCCGATGGCGGCGGCGCTCCATGCGGCGGCCGCCGCGAAGAGCAGCGTGACCAGGACGAGCGCGAGCGGTGGCACCCGCATCAGCCCACCCACTCCGCGGCTCAACGTGCCGAACCGGCCGGACACCGCGTCGACCGCGAGGAGCAGCGCCCAGCCCAGTGCCGCCGCGAGCGCGCACCACCGCGCGCCGTGCGTCCGTCGCCAGAGGGTACCGGCAATCAGGGCGACGACGAGCACCCCCCACCATCCCGCGCCCCACGTCGCCAGTGCAAGGACGACTGCGAGCGCGAGCACCGGCACCGCGGTCATCGCGGCCTCCGCGCGGGCGAGAGCAGGAGGCTGCCCGACCGCTGCGCCGCGTCCAGCGAACGTGCCGTGGCGGGGACGCGCGCGGGCTCCAGCTCGCCGGCGGTCCAGGTGGGCAGGTGATCGCGATAGCGCGCGCTCGCGGGATCGCCCGACTGGCCGCCGGGATACGTGACCCACGCGCGCACCTGGGGACCGAGCTCCACGACCATGCGCCAGCTCGCGCCGTGCACGCCGCTTCCCGCCGTGGGGCTCAGCGTCTCCGGACCGCCGTTCGGGGGAAGGTCGAGCGCGGACAGCGCGGGCAGCTGCAGCACGTGCTTCGCGGCGGCGTGTTGCACGTGGTCCCACCGCCAGCCTTCGGAGTCCGGCGCGCCGTGCGCCCGCACGCTCTCCGTGAAGGCATCCTCCAGGCTCGAGGCGAGGATGTCGTCGCGCCGCTCCAGCGCGGGCGTCGTGCGGTCGTCCCACCACACGCTCGACGAATCCGCGAGCAGCGCGGCGAGCACGGCACTCGGCGGCGTCACGCGCGCGCCATCCGCGCCGCGCAGCTCGTCCCAGGTGCGAGCCGCCAGCAGCCGCATCGCCGCCTCGAACACCACGGCATGCCGGTCGCCGCGCTCGTAGCGGCGGTTCCACCCGGCGAGCACCTTCGCGCCGTTCGCCAGCGCGTCGCTCGCTCCGGGCTCGCGACGCGCGAGCACCCGCCGCGCCGCCTCCACGAAGTACGGCGCGAACAGGTCCGCGCGTGCGCTGCCACGATCCGTCTGGTAGCGGCGCATCGCATCCGGCGTGACCGACGAATCGGCGCGCAGCAGCGTGTTGATGCGCATCGCGCGCCATGGGTCGTAGCTGCCACCCCACCACTGGCGCGTCGTCGCCGGATCCACCGGCTGCTGATTGGCCGACGCGAGATAGCCCTGCGCGGGGTCGGCCGCCTGTGGGTAGTCCGGCACCGCCAGCGCGCCGCGCCAGTCGCTCGCGGAGAGCCGTCCGTCGCGAATCCGCGCGCCGTCGCCGTCACCCGCGCGAATCGGGAAGCGGCCCGTGGAGCGGATCGCGATGTGCCCGCCCCGGTCGGCGGCCAGCATGTTCTGCGCTGGCGCCTCGTACGACGCCGACATCACGCGCTGGAACTCCTCGGCGCTGCGCGCACGCATGCCGTCGGCGAACCCCGCGAGCTCGCGCCCGCCCTCCAGCACCGTCCATCGCATGGAGAGCCATCGGCCGCGCGCCAGCCGCATCGGCCCGCGGTGCGTGTAGTACACCGTGTCGGTCGCGAGCACCTCCCCGCCGCGTCCGCGATACGCCTCCACGCGCCGTTCCAGTGGACGCCACGCGCCATCGAGCATGTAGCGCGCCGGATGGCGCACGTCGTCCACCTGTTCGGCGTACAGGTCCATCACGTCCGCGCCGGTGTTGGTGAAGGTCCAGGCGACGTCGCGGTTGAACCCGATCACGATGGCCGGCGCGCCGGGAATCGTCACGCCGTAGGCATCGAGCGTCGAGGGCACCACGAGGTGAGCCTCGTACCAGATGGAGGGCAGCGTCAGGTCCAGGTGCGGATCGCCCGCGAGCAGCGCGTGGCCGGCCGCCGTTCGGCGCGGCGACACCGCCCAGTTGTTGCTCGCCATGCTGCGCGGCTCGTCGTCGCGCGCCGCATCGGCGAGCAGTCGCTCGGGCGCGAAGGCCTCCAGCGCCTGCGCCGTGACGAGGGCCGTGCTGTCGGGCGTGCCGGGCGGCGGAAGCCGCCGGCGGTCCACGCGCGCCTGGTGCGCGCCATTCGGCTGGCTCGGCTCCTGGATGGGTGTGGCGTCGGGGAACAGTGCCGCGGCCGCGCTGTCGCCCACCAGCGCCGCCGCCCGGGCGCGGTCGTGCTCCAGGGAGATCGACGCGAGCGTCCATCCCATGCGATTGAGCAGGTGGTAGCTGTCGATGGGCCGCCAGCGGGGCGGCGTCACGCCGAGCAGCCGGAACTCGAGCGGGAGCGCCGCGCGTGGCATCGCATCCACGTACGCGTTCACCCCCTCCGCGTACGCCGCGGCGATGCGCATGACCGGTCCATCGGCCTGGGCCGCCGCGACCTTCCGTTCCGCGGCGCGCGGCAGCCCCAGTCGGCGCATCTCGCGGTCCAGCGGCAGCGCCTGCGCCCCCGCGATCTCGGTCAGGCGGCCGGTCGCCGCCATCGTCTGGAGGTAGAGCTGGAACAGCCGGTCCCGCGCGACCACGTATCCCAGCGCGCGATACGCGTCCAGCTCGTTCGCCGCGAACACGTGCGGTACCGCGCGGTCGTCATACACCACGCGCACGGTGTCGCCCAGCCCGGACACCTCGGCCGCGGCGTCGCTCGCCGTGCCCGATCCGCGCGCCAGCGCCCACACGCCGTGCGCCGGCTCCAGGAACGCTCCCAGGGCCGGCAGCGGGCCGAGTCGGCGCGCGCCCAGCAGCAGCACGGCGACGAGAACGATGACCGGGACGACGAGACGGCGCATGGATGCCAGGCGGGAGGAACGGGCGACGAGCGGGATGCGCAGCTGAGATAACCGGCGGCATCGCTTTCCGTGAGGCCGTCGGCAGGGGCGGCCCCGCGCAGTGCCCGCTTCCGTCCGCCGCCCGCGGCACGCCCCGTGCGACTCGGCGCGCCGAACCCTACCGGAGCAAGCATGTCACATTCCCGTTCGATCACGGCGCTGGCGATCGTCGCCACGCTTCTCGCCGCCTGCAGCAAGGGCGACTCGGCTGGCACCCCGAAGGGATCGAAGGAGATCGCCGCGGTGGCCAGCACCGCCGACACCGGCAACCCGCTCGGCGCCACGCCGGCGGCCGGCGGCGTCGTGGCCGTCACGCCGACCGATGCCAAGTCCGTGACGCGCGCCACGGAGTACAAGCTCACCGAGGACAACTTCACGAAGTTCATCGCGGCCACCGACAGCCTCGCCGCGATCCGCAAGCGCGACCCGGCGACCGCGGCCTTCCTGGACCAGCAGATCACCGACAACGGCAGCGGCACGGCGGTCTCGGCGAACAACGCGGGCCGCGTGCACCTCGAGAACAACCCGGTCGTCTCGGGCGCCATCACGGCGGCGGGGCTCTCCGTGCGCGACTACTTCGTGGCCGCCATCGCCATCGCGCAGGCCGAGCGCTTCATGGGCAATCCCAAGGCCGCGCCGCCGACCCCCACCCTTGGCCCCAACGCCGCGTTCCTGAACGCGCACAAGGCGCAGCTGCAGCACCTGCACCAGGTGCAGGGGAAGTAACGGAACAACGAGTACCGAGTACCGAGTACCGAGTAAGAGGAGCGTCCCGGGCGGCTGTCATCCCGCAGGAGCGAAGCGAGTGTCGGGATCTTCCATCCCGTGCTCGTGGCCCGCCCCCAGCACGGGAGAGCATGCCCCGACCGCTTCGCTGCGGGGTGACACCACCGCTCGGGACGCTCCTCGACTCACTCGTTACTCGTTACTCGTTTTTCAGTTCTCGTTATTCGTTACTCGTTTTA
>JAQBPZ010000115.1 GCA_028287225.1 Gemmatimonadota bacterium | reverse complement strand
GAGCTGATGACCACCGTGCCGGGCCTTTATGCCCTGGGCGAGGCCAATTTCAGCGACCACGGCGCCAACCGGCTCGGGGCTTCTGCCCTGATGCAGGGACTGGCGGACGGCTACTTCGTGCTCCCGCTGACCATCGGCGACTACCTGGCGTCGAACAAGCTGGAGCCGGTCGCAGCGGACGCGCCGGAGGTGGTCGCGGCGGTGGAGGGGATCAAGGCGCGCACGAACAAGCTCCTGTCCATCAAGGGCAAGCGCACGCCCGCCTCGTTCCATCGCGAGCTCGGCCAGATCATGTGGGACCACTGCGGCATGGCGCGCGACGCGGCCGGGCTGAAGAAGGCGCTGGAGCTGATCCCGAAGCTGCGGGACGAGTTCTGGCGCGATCTCATGGTGCCGGGCGAGGGCGCCGAGCTGAACCAGACGCTCGAGCATGCGGGACGCGTCTCCGACTTCCTCGAGCTCGGGGAGCTGATGTGCCGCGACGCGCTGCATCGCGAGGAGTCGTGCGGCGGGCACTTCCGGATCGAGCACCAGACCCCTGACGGCGAGGCGCTCCGGGACGACGAGCACTTCGCCTACGTGGCGGCCTGGGAATGGGCGGGCGAGGGCAAGGCGCCGATCCTGAACAAGGAGCCGCTCGTCTACGAGAACATCAAGCTGTCGCAGCGGAGCTACAAGTGAGTGCCGGCGGAGCCGGCGCTCACCCCGCGACGTCCCATGGCGCGGGATCTCACCAGACCAATTCCATGAATCTCACGCTGAAGGTATGGCGCCAGGCGGGCCCCGGCAGCGCGGGCGGCCTCCAGGAATATGCGGCGACCGGCGTCAGCCCGGACATGTCGTTCCTCGAGATGCTCGACGTGGTGAACGAGGGCCTGATCGGCGCCGGGAAGGCGCCCATCGCCTTCGATCACGACTGCCGCGAGGGGATCTGCGGGTCGTGCGGCATGATGATCAACGGCGTGGCCCACGGCCCGAGCCGAGGCACGGCCACCTGCCAGCTGCACATGCGGACGTTCAAGGACGGCGACACGATCGTCATCGAGCCCTGGCGGGCGCGGGCCTTTCCGGTCATCAAGGATCTCGTCGTCAATCGCGGTGCGCTGGACCGGATCGTCGCGTCTGGGGGCTTCATCTCGGCACCCACCGGCAGCCCGCAGGACGGCAACGCGCTCCCGATCCCGAAGCAGGACGCGGACGCGGCGATGGATGCGGCGGCCTGCATCCAGTGCGGCGCCTGCGTCGCGGCGTGCCCCAACGGCTCGGCGTCGCTCTTCACCGGCGCCAAGATCTCGCACCTGGGCCTGCTGCCGCAGGGCCAGCCCGAGCGCTATCGCCGCGCGCTCAAGATGGTCGCACAGATGGACCTCGAGAACTTCGGCGGCTGCACGTGGCATGGCGAGTGCCAGGAAGCCTGCCCGAAGGAGATCAGCATCGACGTGATCTCGCGGATGAACCGGGACTTTCTCAAGGCGGCGGTCACGCAGGTGGAGGAGCGGTCGGGGGGCGGCGAGGGCTAGAACGTACCGCCGCAGGGCTGGGCCTTTCTCGTACGCGAATGCGCGCGAATGGGCAGCGAATGGTCGCGATCACTCCTCGTTTCCGAAAGGAGATTCGAGGGGATTCGCTCCATATTCGCTGGAATTCGCGTACGAGGGAGGCACCTGGGAGAAGCAGCGATGGCCCATGGCGTGCACCCCAACCGGCAGACCTGAACGAGGAGTGCTGATGCCCGAGAATCCGACCGATGGCGGCACGTTCGACGCCGACCGTTACAAGAACCCGGAGACGGCGCTGGGCGGCGCGGATGCCGTGGAGAAGACCTCGTACGTGACCGGGAGCGGCACGGAGCCCGAGACGATCAAGCCGGCCGGCGTCGCCGCCAACGTGCCGGCGGGGGGCGGGAAGAACGCCACCTGGATCATCATCGGGATGCTGCTCGTCGCCGCGGTGCTCGTGTACGTGCTCGGGTTCGGGCGATAGGAGGCCCCGGGAGCGGTCGACCGCTCCCCGCTCCTACAGCCGAGGCAGCGTCACCCCGTGCTGGCCCTGGTACTTCCCCTTCTTGTCCTTGTACGACACTTCGGGCTCCTCCTTGCCTTCGAAGAACAGCACCTGGGCGATCCCCTCGTTCGCGTAGATCTTCGCGGGGAGCGGGGTGGTGTTGGAGATCTCGAGGGTGACGTAGCCCTCCCACTCCGGCTCGAACGGAGTGACGTTGGTGATGATCCCGCAGCGGGCGTACGTCGACTTGCCGACCGTGACGGTCAGGACGTTGCGCGGGATGCGGAAGTACTCCACCGACCGCGCCAGCGCGAAGCTGTTGGGCGGGACGATGCAGACGTCGGTCTCCACCTCCACGAAGCAGCGCTCGTCGAACGCCTTGGGATCGACGATCTGGTTCATGACGTTGGTGAAGATCCGGAACTCCCGGGCCACGCGCATGTCGTAGCCGTACGAGCTGACGCCGTACGAGATCACCCCCTGCCGAACCTGCCGCCCCTCGAACGGCTCGATCATGCCGTGCTCGGTAGCCATGCGGGTGATCCAGCGGTCGGACATGATGCTCATGACGGGGCGGGGGCGGGAGGTTTGCGCAGCAGGGACGGGCGGTGTCGGCGCGAATATTAACGGTTGGCGCTGGAGGTTCGCCATGCAGCGGCTACACTTATGCGTCGCCACCGGGCGTGGCCGACGGAAAACGGCTTGCACCAACTGGTGCGGATACCGTTGACACTGCTTTGCAGCACTGGATAGGTTCATGTGCTGCGACTTAGTGAAAGATTTCACGAGTGCGGGAGACCATGGAACGCACGTACCTGCCGGTGTTGTTGCTCGTGGGATTCGTCGTGATGAATGCGGCGCTGATCCTCCTCATCTCCCACCTGACGCTGCGGCCTCGGCCCACGGCGGAAAAGCAGACGCCCTACGAGTCCGGCATGCCGGTCATCGGTGATGCGCGCGAGCGATTCTCCGTGAAGTTCTACATGGTCGCGGTGCTGTTCATCCTCTTCGACATCGAGACCGTCTTCATGATCCCCTGGGGCGCCCATTTCCGGGAGCTGTCCTGCGGGGTCGACCTCGTTGCCGGCGCATGCCCGGCCGGGCAGCTCTCGCTGTTCGGTCTCTGGGAGATGCTGGTGTTCATCGCCATCCTCCTGGTCGGGTTCATCTACGTCTGGAAGAAGGGAGCCCTGCAATGGGACTAGACAACCGCGCGACGGAGACCAGCGTCTCGTTCAACCCGTCGTCACAGGAAGGGTGGGTCACCACGAAGCTCGACTTCCTGGTGAACTGGGGCCGCGCCAACTCGCTGTGGCCCATGCCGTTCGGCACCGCCTGCTGCGCCATCGAGTTCATGGCGACCGCCGCCAGCAAGTTCGACCTGGCCCGCTTCGGCATGGAGCGCATGAGCTTCTCGCCGCGCCAGGCCGACGTCCTGATCTGCGCCGGCCGCGTTCCCTTCAAGCTGGCGCCGGTGATCCGGCGCATCTGGCAGCAGATGCCGCAGCCCAAGTGGAGCATCGCGATGGGTGCGTGCGCCTCCACCGGCAACGGCATCTTCGACAACTACGCCGTGGTGCAGGGGATCGACACGATCATCCCCGTGGACGTCTACGTGCCCGGCTGCCCGCCGCGGCCCGAGGCGCTGATGTACGGCATCATGATGCTGCAGAAGAAGATCATGAACGAGCGGATGGCCGACCGGTCCCTCCGGCACGAGATGGAGCCCGATCCCACGAGCAAGCTCTACATCCCGCCCGCCCTCATCGACGAGCTCTCGGAGAACTTCGGGAACTCGGTGCAGCAGACGCGGTCGGGCCTGTGAGCGACGCCCGCTTCATGCCCGTGCTCGCCGGACACGCGGCCGCCAGCGACACCCCGGCCCCGGCCACCCCCAAGAACGTCCCGTACCACGGCGGCCCGGTGAACCCGAGCGCCGAGGCGCTCCAGGCCCGCTTCGGCGACGCGATCCATCGCGTGGACATCGTGTGGGGCGAGACGACGGTCATCGTGGAGCGCTCGCGCGTGAACGAGATCGTCCGCTGGCTGCACGACGACGCCGGGCAACGCTACGACTACTGCTCCGACATCACGGCGGTGGAGTTCCGCGATTTCGAGCGGCCCATCGAGGTCGTCTGGCACCTCCGCTCGCTCCCGTACCGCCGCTTCATCCGCCTCAAGTGCCTGCTCCCCAAGGGGCAGCCGCTCGCGGTGCCGAGCGTGTTCGACGTCTACCGTGGCGCCGACTGGTTCGAGCGCGAATGCTACGACATGTTCGGCATCCGCTTCGACGGACATCCCGACCTGCGGCGCCTGCTGATGTGGGAGCAGTACAAGGAGGGCTTCCCGCTGCGGAAGGACTTCCCGCTGCGCGGCCGCTTCAGCCGCTCCGAGCAGCTGCGCCAGATCCTCTCGCAGAATCCCGAGGCGAAGTACTCCATGGAGGAGCTGTCAGTGCTCGAGGCGTTCGACGAGCTGCCGCAGGACATGCAGCAGCGGCTGGGCAAGGGCGAGCGGGTGGGAGAGTAGCCATGGCGACGACGAAGCGAACCGTCGAGGTGGAGCTCTCGACGACGGGGCTGGACGCGCAGGGACGCCCGCAGCGCGTGCCGCTCGTCACCGATGCGGCGGGCAACCTCGTGCCGGTGACCGCGTCACCGGCGGTGGAGCCCGACCTCGAGGGCGACCACATGCTCATCAACCTCGGGCCGCAGCATCCGGCGACGCACGGCGTGCTGCGCCTGGTGCTCGAGCTCGACGGCGAGACGGTGGTGCGCTGCATCCCGCACATCGGCTACCTGCACTGCGGGTTCGAGAAGACGGGCGAGTACCGCCAGTACAACCAGATCATCCCCTACACGGACCGCGAGGACTACCTCAACTCGCCGGGCAACAACGTGGCGTTCGCGCTCGGCGCGGAGCGGCTGTTCGGCATCGAGATCACCGAGCGCTGCAAGGTGCTCCGGGTCATCGCCGCGGAGATGTCGCGCATCATCTCGCACTGCGTCTGGCTCGGCACCTTCTGCATGGACATCGGCGCCGTCACGCCCTTCCTCTGGATCTTCCAGCAGCGCGAGCGCGTGTACACGATGCTCGAGAACTGGGTTGGCGCCCGCCTCACCACCACGGTGACGCGCGTGGGCGGCATGGCGGCCGACATCCCCGACGGCTGGGCCGAGGACCTCGCGAACTTCGTCCGCACCTTCCCCAAGGTGCTCGGCGAATGCGAGACGATGCTCACCAAGAACGCGATCTGGGTGGGACGCACCGTGGGGCTCGGCGCGATGTCGGCGGAGGAGGCGGTGAACTACGGGCTGTCCGGCCCCCTCGTGCGGGCCTCCGGCGTGGCGTACGACGTCCGCAAGGACTTCCCGTACCTCGACTACGAGACCTACGACTTCGACGTGCCGGTGGGCCAGGCGGGCGACGTGTACGACCGCTACCTGGTGCGCGTGGAGGAGATGAAGCAGTCCGTCCGCATCCTGGACCAGGCGCTCAGGCGGCTCCCCGACGGGCCGGTGAACGTCGCCGACCACCGCGTGATCCTGCCGCCGAAGCACAAGGCGACGAGCGACATGGAGAGCATGATCCATCACTTCAAGCAGGTGATGGAGGGGCCGCGCCCCCCGATCGGCGAGGCGTACGTGGCGGTCGAGAGCCCGAAGGGCGAGAAGGGCTACTACATGGTCTCGGACGGCACGGCGAAGCCGGTGCGCTGGCGCATCCGTCCGCCGTCGTTCGTGAACCTCTCGGCCATCCCGAAGATGGTGGAAGGCCACCTGCTCTCGGACGTCGTCACGATCAACGCGTCCATCGATATCGTCATGGGGGAGATCGACCGGTGAGCAATGGACCGATGAGCACGACGAAGAGGGAGATCGGCGAGCAGCACGCCCCGGCGCATGCGTCGCACGGCGGGCACGGTCACCCCGAGGCACCGTACGCCCCCGTGTTCGGTCCGCGCCGAGCGGAGCTGGACGAGCTGCTCACGCGCTACCCGACGAAGATGGCGGTGCTGCTCCCCGCCCTCTGGATGGTGCAGGAGGAGCGCGGCTGGGTGAGCAGCGAGGCGATGGCCGAGGTGGCCGGCCTGCTCGACCTCACGCCGGCGTACGTGAAGGGCGTGGTGTCGTTCTATACCATGTACCACCAGCATCCGGTGGCGAAGCACTTCATCCAGGTCTGCACGACGTCGCCCTGCAACGTCTGCGGCGCCGAAGACGTGGTGAACGCCCTGCTCAAGCACACGGGGTGCGAGGAGCTCGGCGTGCAATCCCCGGACGGACGGTTTCAGGTCATCGAAGTCGAATGCCTCGGCGCGTGCGGGTTCAACACGCCGCTGATGGTCAATGAGAAGTTCATCGAGTCGGTCACCGTCGAGTCGGTGCCCGCGCTCCTCGCCTCCCTGGGCTGACATGGGCTTTCCGCATACGCCACACGAGCGCGAGTCGCTCGTCCTTTCCGAGCACTTCGGCGTCCAGGAGGCCATCGGCCTCGAGGGCTGGCGCAAGCGCGGCGGCTACGCCGCGCTGGAGAAGGCACTCAAGATGGAGCCGGCCGAGATCGTCCAGATCGTGAAGGACTCGGGCCTCCGCGGTCGCGGGGGCGCCGGCTTCCCGACGGGCGTGAAGTGGAGCTTCATGAAGCCGGGCGACGGCAAGCCGCACTACCTCGCCTGCAACGCCGACGAGTCCGAGCCGGGCACGTTCTAGGATCGCGAGATCATGCGCTGGTCGCCGCACGCCCTGGTGGAAGGGTGCGCGA
>JAQBPZ010000111.1 GCA_028287225.1 Gemmatimonadota bacterium | reverse complement strand
CGCGGTAGACCGGGTCGCCGGAGAGCAGGTAGGTGCGCTGCGCCGACTCGGCGTCCACCAGCCCGTGCGCGGTGATCCCGAGCTGCTCGATCACCTCGTGCGTGTGGTCGACCCGGCCCAGCGCGACCTCGAAGCCCCGGAGCCGGTAGTTGGCGAACAGTGCGACAACGAGCAGGATGGTGAACGCCGACGCGATGGCGAGGGCGGCCTTGCGGTCGAAGGCGCGGAAGGGCGTGGCGGCGGGCAATGCGGGCGCGTGACCGGGGGAGAACAGGAACAGCCTACCGATGCGAGGCACCGGTAGGCTGCTCAGCGTGATGGAGGGGATTATCGGCTGGACGCACCCGAGCCGCAATCCCGCCGGGTCATTTCCCGACCACGAACCGTGTCTTCGTGTCGCTGAGGCGACGCAGCTGCTTCACGATGTCGTCGCCGATCGCCTCGATGCGGTTGATGCTGTGGGGGTCGAACTTCGGATCGTAGGGGCTCTCGTTCGGGCCGCCCGCCACCTCGAGCACCGCGTCGAACTTGTACGGGTGCGCCTGCCCCGTCTTGGGATCGGTCCAGCTGCCCTGCCAGGCGAGCGGCCGGTTCTTGGGCCACAGCCCGTACGGCAATGCCATCGTGCGGATCTTGTAGCCGGGCACGGCGCTGTCGATGCCCATGGCGTTCCGGGCGATCTGCTCCTGCACCACGTTGTCGGGGTACTGGCTCAGCTTCGCGTGCCAGAGCGTGTGGTCGCACAGCTCGTGACCCTGGTCGGCCAGGTACTTCACCTTCGGGAAGCGCCACTCGCGCTTCTGGCCGTTGAACTTCGGGTTGTCGCCGAAGAAGTTGTGGCCCGCGGCGCCGCCATTCAGCATGCAGAACACCGCACCGCCCTTCCAGCCGGGGTGCGTGCGCGCGAACTCCTCCCAGATCCCGAGGCCGCTGGTGGGGTCCACCACCAGCTTGCCGCCCTGCTCCAGGTAGCGGAACTGCGAATCGGAGGCGTCGTCGAACACCACCACCACCGGCGACATCCCCGCGGGGACGTTCTTGAAGTCCTTGTCGAGCATCTGCGCCACCGTGATGGGCCGGTAGCCCAGCTTGTACGCCTCCTCGAGGTCGTTGCGATAGCTGGCGACGGTCCGCGAGTAGAGGCCGTTCTTCTCGCCGCCGATCACGTGGTATTCCAGCACGGGGATCTTTCCGGTCTGATTGGCGGGCAGCCCACCGCCAGCCTCCGCATTGCCGGCCGCGGCACCGCCCGCGGTGGCTGCGCCGGTGTTCGACGCGGCGGAGATGCTAACGGCGCCGCCGGACGAATCGCGCGTGGATGTGGTGGCGGCGCTGGCCTGGCCAGCAGGGGCGTCGCCCTTGCTGCAGGCGGCAAGGGCAAGGGCGGCGAGTACGACGAGACGGCGATCCATTTCTGACCTTCGGGGTGACAAGACAGGAGCCCGATGGGCTCCGGGACGGTGGAGCGAGGGTGACGGCGTGGCCGGCTGCACAACTTTACATGCCCGCCGGCCGCCGCGGCCAGAATCCTGCTTGCGCACCTGTCGTACCACCAGCCCCGAATGCCACTTCAGCCCCCTCGTCTCCTGCGCCTCTCCGAGCGTCTCGACCTTCTTCGCCAGCGGCTCCGCGAGCCGGCCGAGCCCGTCCCCGCACGTGTCTGGATGCGGAAACGCTGGCGCTCGCTGGCTGCGCTCGGGCTGGCCTGCATCGGCATCGTGCTGTTCGACGCCTGGCTGGGGACGTGCGGGTTCGAGGGGTGCCCCTCGCGCGCGGAGATTCGCGCGTTCCGGCCCGGCGAGGGGGGACGCATCGTGGACCGCAACGACCGCTTCCTCGGCCGCATCGCCCTGGTGCGGCGCGTCAACGTGCCCATCTCGTCCATCCCCGAGCACGTCCGCAACGCGTTCCTCGCCACGGAAGACCGCCGCTTCTACCAGCACAACGGGCTCGACTGGAAGGGGGTGTTCCGCGCCTCGCTCTCCAACGTCCGCCACCTCGGCGTGCGCGAGGGCTTCAGCACGATCACCATGCAGGTGGCGCGCAACTCCTTCCTCGTGAACAAGCGCTACGGGCGCACGCTGCGGCGCAAGCTGATCGAGCTGCGGCTCACGCGCCTCATCGAGGGCGAGCTCAGCAAGGACCAGATCCTCGAGCTCTACCTCAACATCATCTATCTCGGCAACGGCATGAACGGGGTAGAGGCGGCGAGCCGCGACCTGTTCGGCAAGAACGTCTCGCAGCTCACGCTGAGCGAGGGAGCGATGCTTGCCGCGCTGCCCAAGGGCCCGAGCGCCTACACGCCGCGCGACCACTACGAGCGCGGCCTCAAGCGCCGCAACCTCGTGCTCGCGCTGATGGCGGACGCGGGCTACCTCACGCCGCAGCAGGCGGCGGCGACGCAGCGGGTGCCGCTCCGCATCGCCGAGGACGAATGGCGCCCGGACGTGAAGGACGAGCCGCTGGCCCTCGACGCGGTGCGCGCGCTCATCGACTCGCTGCGCCCCGATGCCCTCAAGGAGGGTGACGTCACGGTCTACACCACGCTCGACCTTGGCGCCCAGCGCGCCGCCGACCGCGCCGTGCTGCGGGGGACGACGCTCGTGACGCGCTCCACGCAGGCGGCGGGGAACCGCGTGCCCGAAGCGGCGCAGGGCGCGCTCGTCGCGCTGGACCCGGTGAGCGGCGACATCCGCGCACTCGTGGGCGGGCGACGCAGCAAGCGTGGCTTCAACCGCGCCTTCAACGCGCGGCGCCAGCCGGGGTCGGCGTTCAAGCCGTTCGTGTATGCGGCGGCGATGCGGGCCGGCATGACCCCGATGACGCTGGTGGACGACGAGCCGGTGGAGATCCAGCAGGGGCGGACGGTCTGGCGTCCAGGCAACTACGATGAGTACGAAGGCACCATCACGCTGACGAAGGCGCTTGCCATCTCCTCGAACGCCGCAGCGGTGCGGGTCAGCCAGACGGTCGGCATCCCGCGCGTGATCGACGCCGCGCGCCGCAACGGCATCTCGAGCCCGCTGCCCAGCTATCCGTCGATGGCGCTCGGCGCCGTGGAGGTGACGCCGCTGGAGCTCGTCGCCGCCTATGCGCCGTTCGCCAACGGCGGGCTGCGCGTGCACCCGCGCCTGGTGCGGCGCATCGAGGCCGCCGACGGCACGGTGCTGTGGAGCGCCGAGATCGCCCCCGCCGACACGGTCATGGACCAGCGTGACGCGTACCAGATCACGCAGATGCTCAAGGGGGTCGTCGACAACGGGACGGGACGCACGCTCCGCGACGCGGGGGTGAAGGGCCAGGTGGCGGGAAAGACGGGGACCACGAACAACGCGGCCGACGTGTGGTTCGTGGGCTATTCGCCCACCCTCGTCGCCGGCGTGTGGTTCGGCTACGACAACCCGCGGCCGATCGCGCCGGGCGCAACCGGCGGCCACCTCGCCGCGCCGGCGTGGGCCGAGTTCTACCTCAATGGATGGAAGGAGCCGGCGTCGTCCGCGCAGGCCTGGCAGCCCCCTGCGGGCATGACGATGGCCGTCGTGGACCCGGAAACGGGCATGCTCGCCGGCGAATGGTGCCCGGTGCGGCAGCGGCAGTACTTCAAGCCGGGCACGGAGCCGCGCGAAGTCTGCAACGTGCACACCGAGCCTGCGCCGGTGGACGACACCCTCCCCATGGATGTGCCGGGCGGCGTCCCCCTTCCCGACCCCGTGCAGAAGGGCGTCGACGGCATCGGGAAGGTGCTCCGGAAGATCTTCCACTTCTGAACGGCAACGAGTAACGAGAACTGAATAACGAGTAACGAGTAAGCCGGGGGGCGTCCCTGTCATCCCGTGAGCGCAGCGAACCGGGATCGTCCTTCACTGCGGATTGACTGGCCAGGCCGCAAGGAGAGACGATCCCGGTTCGCCTGCGGCTCACGGGATGACCAACGCCCGGGACGCCACTCGTTATTCAGTTACTCGTTACTCGTTCTTCTTCACACCATCCCGAGCCACGACGCCCTGGGCGACTCGAAGCCCGGGAAGAGCGCGTCCAGCCGCGTTGCACCGAGCTGCTTCGCGGCGACCTCGGAGAACACCGCGCGGAAGTCGGTCGTGAGTGCCAGGTCGCGCCCCTCGTAGAGCTGCTCGAGCTCCAGGCCCGGCCAGCGCCCGTAGACCTTCCCTCCCTTCACGTCGCCGCCGATCACGAAGAGGGCGCTCGCATGCCCGTGGTCGGTGCCGCCGTTGCCGTTCTGCCGCGCCGTGCGGCCGAACTCGGACATCGTCATGATCGTGGTGTCGGCCATCCGGTCGCCGAGGTCCGCCACGAGCGCGGCGATCGAGCGCGCGAAGTCGTCGAGCCGTCCCGCGAGCTGCCCGGTGGCGCCGCCCTGGTTCACGTGCGTATCCCAGCCGCCGACGTCGGCGAACGCCACCTCGAGCCCCACGTCGGCCTTGATGAGCTGCGCGATCTGGCGCAGCCGCTGGCCGAACTGGCTGGCGGGGTACGACGCCCCGTTCTGCGGCAGGTACCGCTCCGGGTTCGCGGCGCGCAGGATCTTCACCGCCTCGAACATCTCGCCGCCGGCCGCATGCACCACGTCGGCCGAGCCGGTCCGGTACAGCGCCTCCAGCCGGTCCACGGCGGGGCCGGTGGCGCGCACGCTGAACTCGTCGAGCGAGTTCATGGCGATCGTCGCCGCCGGCCCCTCCAGGATGCGCGGCGTCTGCTGGGTCATCGCGACGGCGCGGAACGGCGAGTCCTTCGCGTGGGCCGTGTCGTGCGCGCAGCCGGCTTCGCAGGTGCCCTGCAGCGCGAGGTAGCGATTGAGCCAGCCGTCGTGCGTGCCCTTCTGATCGGGCGTGCCGGTCTCCATGTAGTCCTGCGCATCGAAGTGCGAGCGCGTGCTGCTCGGGCTGCCCACCGCGTGGATCGGCGCGAGCAGTCCGCGGTCCCACAACGGCTTCATCGGCGCGAGGGCCGGATGCAGCCCGAAGAACCCGTCCAGGTCGATGGCGCCCTGGCCCGCGACTTCGGGCCGGCCGATCGCGATGTTGGGACGCAGCCGGTAGTACGCCGCCTCGCCATGCGGCACCACCACGTTGAGCGCGTCCGCCGCGCCGCGCTGGAACAGGCAGATGAGCGTCTTGCCACGCGCCGCGCCGAGCGTGCCCGCGCCCTGGAGCAGCTCGGCGCCGAACGCGGTGCGCCGCAGGAAGCTCGGGCTGAGCCCCATCGTCACCAGCGCCATCGCGCCGGACTTCATGAATACGCGCCTGTCCATTGCCGCCTCTGTCGTGGTGCGTGATGACACTCGCCGGCCAGACTGTGCTGCCCGCACGCCGCTCTTCTACCGCCGCTGGAACTCGGGCGCGCCGATGGCCAGTCCCACGACCTGCGCCAGCCCGGTGAGCTGCACGGGCTGCCCGAGTCCGGGGCGCCGAGCGGCGCCGGGTCGCGGCTGCCCGTTCTTCCGTGCCGGAGCGCCGTCCATCATGACGTCGCGGTCCATCTGCATCGCGGCGTCCGACGCTTCCATTCGCCCGCTGTCGGCGCCCGCGAGCCGCGCGGCGAGCGGGTTCTCTCCCTTCAACAGGATGTCGCGCGTGTCGGGCGAGGCATGGCCGCCAAGGAACGCGCCGATCACGGCGTCGACCTGCGCTTCCCGCGTCGCACCCTGGAGCGCGGCGGCCTGCGGCCAGTGCGAGAGCGTCGCGCCGGGCAGCCGACCCCCCGCGAGCGCGAGCCCGAAGTTGATCCGGTTCAGGATCGCGCCCGCATTCATCCACGCGTCGCCCGTCTCGGGCCATCCGTTCGGTGCCTGATGCCCGAAGATCGGCTGGCCCAGAAGCCCCACCGCCTGCGCGGAGCGGGGCGTGCTGTCCGCGTCCGCCCCAACGGCGCGCAGTGCCGAGGCCACGAGCTCGAATGGCGACTTCACCTTGCTGCGGTACGCCGCGCGGCTGAAGAACTCGGGGCTGGTGACGATCGTGCGAACGACTTCGCGCAGGTCGCCATCGGTGCGCAGGTACGTCGCCGTCGCGCGCGACACGAGGGATTCGGGCGGCGCATCGCTCACGAACCGCACCGCGAGCTTGTGCGCCACGAACCGCGCCGTGTGCGGGTCGCGCGCGAGGATGTCGAGCACCTCCTCGCCATCCTCGATGCCGCGCCCCGCGGGCAGCCGGTGGCCCAGCACGGTCTTGGCGCCTGCGTCGTGGATCTGCGGACGGAAGACGAACTGCGGGTTCGTGCGGGACACCATCGTCCACCCGGTCAGCGCGCGCGCCACCTCGATCACGTCCCCCTGCGAGTAGCCGGCGTCCACGCCGCGCGTGTGCAGCTCCATCAGCTCGCGCGCATAGTTCTCGTTGAGGCCGCGCGGCCGCCGCGCCGCGACGCCAGCGCGCAGGCGTGGCGCACCGGCGAGCGTGGGATGCGTGGAGTCGGCCGCGCTCTGCCACTGGTCCAGGAAGAAGAGCATCGCGGGGCTCTTCGCGACGGCGCCGAGCAGGTCGCGAAAGCGTCCGAGCGCCAGGGGGCGGATGACGTCGCGGTCGTAGGCCGGCACCAGGAGGCGCGTGATGCCCTTGCCGGCATACACGGTGAAGTGGTTCTCCCAGAAGTCCGTCATGACCTCCTGCAGCTGCCGGTCGCTCACCACCGCGCGCGCCAGGCGCGCCGACTGCACGTCGGCCAGCACGCGCTGGGTGCGCCGCAGCTGCTCGCGCACCGCCGGGTTGTCGCGAAGCAGCTCGGCGCGCTGGTCCTTCCCGCTCGCCGAATCGCCGGGCGTCGCCCCCGCGCGCTGCAGCCGTCGCAGGGCCAGCTGGCCATCCGCGTACATTCGCATCACCTCGGCGGTGGGCAGGCGGAGCGTCTCATATGAAGACAGGGCGCGCTCCGCCGCGGCGTCGTCGATGCGGTCCGGCGCGAGCTGCAGGGCGATCCACTGGTCCACGCCCAGCGCCCGGACCCGCGCCACGTCGCCCGGCCGCGGGCCGAAGGCGAGACGGTCGAGCACGTGCTGCACCTGCTGGTCGGCCGTCTGCTCGCGCGGTTCCGCCGGGGACACCACGACGATCGGCGCCGCCCCCCTCGTCCTGAGGGGGGCGGCGGCGGGAGCGCCGTTCGGCGTCGTGGTGGCGGCGCAGCCGGCCAGCAGGACAACGAGGGACAGGGACGCGCGCAGGAGTGGCATCATCGGGTCGGGACGGGAAACCGGCACCTCGATGAGACGCTCGCGCTGGCAAAAGGTTAAGCCGCGCAGCGGACGCCTTGCGGAGGAGGGCCATTCCACCATAGGGTAAGGGACGCCGCCACTGGCGTTCCCACCACAGGCCGCCGCGTGATCAGCCCGCTCACTCCCGCCGACGATTTTGCCCGGCTCTGCTCGCCCGATGAGCTGACGTCGCTCGTCGACCAGCTCGTATCCAGCCGCGACGTCATCGTCTGCTCCGCGATGCCGGACGGCGTCCCCGCATTGCGCGCCGACCTCGGCGACGGCCGCGTGGACGCGCTCCTTCGCGAGCTCACCCTCTTCGTGCGGCGCAACCTGCGCGGGGTCGACGCCATCGCCGTATCGGGCGACGAGCTGATCCTGATGCTCGACGCCCCGGCCACCCTTGCCTCGGCGGTCGCCGACCGGATCCTCGGCGCCGTGCGCGGACACGTGTTCTCGGGTGGCGCCTCCGATCGCTCCCTCCGGCTCACCCTCGCGATGGGCGTCGCCGTGGCCCGCAAACGGGACGAGCGGGCGGCCGGTCTCCTGGCCACGGCGCGCGACGCGCGCACGACCATCTCGTCCGACGGCCGCCTGGTTGCCGACGCGCGGTCCCACGACACGCTCGACCTGAGCCGCTTCGTCGGCCGCGCGGAGCAGCTCGCGCGGCTCACCGACTATCTGGACGACATGGTTCGTGGCGTGGGCCGCGTGATCTCGGTGATCGGGGAGCGCGGCATCGGCGCCAGCTCGCTCGTTCGCACGATGCAGCCCGAGGTGCGGCTGCGCGGCGGCTCGCTCGTGCTCGCGAGCTGCCATCCGCACCTGCTGGCCGGTCCGTACGCGCTGTGGGCCGAGGTGATCTGCGCCATTCGGCGCCTGCCCGTGAAGAGCACGCGCGTGTGGCGCGAGCTGCCGGCGCTCGACCCGACGCTGGACGGCGCGGGGCAGGAGGTGAGTGGCGGCAGCAAGACCCGGCTCCTCGAGGAGCTCGCGGACTTCCTGCGGCTCGCCGCGCAGCAGCGCCCCCTCGTGCTCCTGCTCGAGAACATGCACCGCGCCGACGCGGCGTCGTGGGATGCGCTCGAGTACCTGATCGCGCAGCTCGAGAGCGAGCGCATCATCATTGCGCTGACCATCACGACGGGCGCGTCGAGCGACGATGCGATCGACCGGTGGAGCCGGCTGTCCTCGCGCCCGCGGCATCACGAGATGCGTCTCACCGGCCTCACCCGCGAGGACGTGAAGCGCTGGCTCGAGGGCGCGCTGCGCACCGGGGAGGCGGGGCGCGAGCTCGTGGCCTATCTCTATCGGCACACCGAGGGCAACCCGCTCCTCCTCACGCAGCTCCTGCGCGACCTGCACGAGGGCCGGTTCCTCCGGCGCAGCGAGACCGGGTGGACCTGGCGCGCCATCGCCGACTTTCCGTCGCACACGGACCTCGATTCGCTCGTCCAGCGCCGCGTCGCGCGGCTCGCGCCGCCGGCCCGTACACTCCTCGACGTGCTGGCCGTGCTGGGCCACGGCGCGTCGGAGACGTTCGCGACGGGGGTGGCGTCACTCGACCCCGTCGAGGGCCGCGCCGCGCTCCAGGAGCTGCTCGCCACGGGGCTCGCCGTGGTGCTCCATGACCGCGACCGGGCCAGCTTCGGCATGGCGCACGACGAGGTGGGCCGGGTGGTCCGAGGCCTCCTGCCCGCGGCCATTCGCCCGGCGATGCACGCCCGCGTCGCCGAGTCGCTGGTGGCGGCGGGCCTCGGCTCCTCCGCGGAGATCGCGGGGCACTTCGAGGAAGCCGGCAACAAGGCCGAGGCCTATCGGTACGCGCTCGCTGGGGCGGACGAGGCGCTGGCCCTGCACGAGACGGGCGCGGTGGCCGAGCTGCTCGCCGCCGCGGAGCGTACCGCGCCGGAGGCGGGAGCGCTCGCCGGCGTGCGGATGCGCATGGCGTCGCTCGCCGACATCGCCGGCCGCTACGAGGAGGCCGAGCTGCTGTGCGACCGGGCGCTCGACTGGTACGTGATCGATGGCGACCAGGTGAATGCCCTGAAGGCCAAGCGAACGCGCTCGCTCGTGCGGACCAAGCGCGGCCAGCCGGCGCGCGACACGCTCACCGAACTGCTCGGACTGGAGCGGGAGGCGGCTGCGGCGGGTGCCGACATGGAGCGCGCCGCCGTGCTGCTGCTGGCGGCGCAGATGCACTGGCGGCTGGGCGATCCGCGGGCGGCGCAGGGCTGCTCGGAGGAGGCGGTGGCGATCGCGGAGCGCGGCAGCGATTCGATCCTGCTGGCCGATGCGTGCAACCGGCTGGCGACGACGCTGCCCCCGGAAGCGCGCCAGCGGTCCCGCGAGCTGCTGGCCCGCTCGCTGGAGATCGCGACCGCCCAGGGCGACCCGTTCCGGCGTGTGCGCGGACTGAACAACATCGGGGTGCTGGAGCTGCATGCCAGCAACTGGGACGCGGCCCGGAGCGCCCTCACCATGGCGTCGGACCAGGCGCGGACGGCGGGACTCCTGGAATCATGGGGCCGCGCGGAGCTCAACCTGGGCGTGCTCGCGGCCCGCGTGAGCGACGACGAAGGGTCGGCGCGCGCCCTGTCCGAGGCACTTCGGCTCACGGCCATGGTGCAGCTGGGCGAGGAACAGCTCTACGCGACGTACAACATGGCGCACCTGGAGCGGGTCCGGCGCCGGCACCGCGAGGCCATCGACACCTACGAGCTGGTCACCGAGCTCGCGGAGCGGATCGGGCAGATGACCGTGCAGGCGGGCGGGGTGGCCGGGATGGGGCTGTGCCGGTTCCTCGAGGGCGACGTCGCCGGCGCGCGGCGGTCGCTGGCGGCCGCCTCCCGACTCATGGAGGGGCTCCTGGAGTGGTTCCAGGGTCGGGAGCTGTTCGAGGCGCTTCGGCTCTACATCGCCCTGGCCGATAATCGGATCGCCGACGCGACGGAGCTGTTCGACCAGGCGCTCAACCTGGCGTCGCCAAGCGACACCTACGGTGCGGCGTGGCTGACCGCGGAGTTCGCGCAGCAGCTCCACCCGCATGCCCCGGCACTGGTGGAAGTAGCGATCCGCCGGTACGAGTCCGTTCCGGAGGTCGTGAGCAATTATCGGATGCGGGACCGCTTCACTGTATTAAATCCTTCCGTACTGTAAGTAAATTTGACAGCAAGGTCACTATTGACCGAATGCCCGAAAGGTGCATATTTGCTCTCGCCAGGATGGTCGTACTGAACCGGGGCGGCAGGTCGCCTCGTGCAGCACCAATTGTCTCGTCGGTTTCATACGCGGTCCGTGCCTCGACGCCGAGCGGCATGGTCGCATTCTCACCGCCTCATGCGGGTATCTACCATGCGCCGTACCAACTGGAAGACGGTCAGCACGCTGATCACCATGATCGTCGTGGCTGGCTGCTCGGACAACACCGTATCCCCGTCGCTGCAGCCGTCGTCCACGACGACGACGCGCTTCGCCCCCGCCGGCCGCCCGTCGCTGTCGCTGAACACCAGCGCCGCGTCCCGCTCGGCTGCCTCGTTCACCGTGGGACCGCAGGGCGGAATCTTCTTCGTCGGCACCAACGCGGTCGTCTTCCCGAAGGGGAGCATCTGCGAGCCGTCGACGAGCGGCTATGACAACTGGGACGCGCCCTGCGCCCCGCTCAAGAAGCCGATCACGGTCAAGTACGAGACGACCGTCATCGACGGACGCACGGCGGTGGACTTCAAGACGCCGCTGCGCTTCGTGCCGACGAGCGACGCGAGCCGCTGGGTGTGGATCTACATGTACACGCCGGCCGCGATCGGAGCGACGGATGTCTCGCGCTTCACGATCTACTATGCGCCCACCCTGGGCGGGCAGGTGTTCGACGAGTCGATCGGCGACCCGACGATGCGGACGTACGTCGACACGCGCTCCGGCATCAGCACCCGTCGCGTGAAGCACTTCAGCGGGTACACCTCGTGGGGCGTGAACTGCGATCCGAGCGCCGCCACATGCGGGGCACCGTCCGATTCCGCCAACCCGCCGATACAGTAAGCACCAGCACGTGACCTGACGCGACGCGCCCGCCCTGCACCGGCGGGCGCGTTCGCTTTCCGCCTCGACCCACCTCGCCTTCTGTCCGCGTGACCATCCCCCCCGTCGTGCATCCGGCCGAGCCGCGTTCCGCCACGCCCTCCCAGGCGACGCTCGCGCGCATCGTGGCGCGGGGACTCGTCGCGGGGCTCGTGGCCGCGGCGGCCGTGACCGGACTGCTGGTGGGCATCGGCCGCCGGGCGGGCACCCCGTGGCGGCCGCTGAATGCGCTCGGGCACACGCTCGTGGGCGCCCGCGCCGACCAGGTCTGGGATGTCGCTGGAAATGTGACGCCGCTGGGGGGTGCGGTGGTTCTTGTGGTGAGTGCGGTGGCAGGAATCGCCACCGCCCGGTTGGCGACCGCCAACCGCCCGTTGCGTGTCGCCGCGGCAGGAGCAGGCGTCGCCCTCGCGGGCTACCTCCTCCACCTCCACGTCGTGGCCCGCAATCCGGGCGGGTTGGCCGCGCTGCTCTCGCTGGGAGAGTTGCGTGCACTGTACTTCACCGCCGGCATCGCCCTCTTCGCTGGAATGCGCTTTGCCTTTCACCTCCGCGACCGGGCATCGGAGCAGTGACCAGGTCCGATCCCGGGCCCCGCATCGCGCCCCTGGGGGGCCGATGTGTCAGGCGCTCGTGACGTCGAGGCAGGTTGGACACTCCTTTCAACGACGGCCGTCGTGACGCACGGAACGCTGGACACACTTCAGGAGGGGGCAATGGACGTCCTCGTCATGCTCGACGAGAATCCCGATCATTCGCCGGTGCTCGCGCACGTCAACTCCGTCACGTCCCCGCTCGCGTCCAATCGGCCCGCGCGTGACATCGTGACGCTGTACGGCGTGCCGAGCCCGGAGCTGCTGGCGCTCGCGCTGGCGGCCGCGGTGGAGTCGCACCGCACCGGCGAAGGACATGAATACCCGAACGCCATCCGCCATCTCGGCGTGTGGGCGGAGCACGGCGCCATCGGTGATGCGGCGTGGCGCGACGTCGGCACCGGTGAGCTGATGAGCCGCGATCTCGAGATCCCGCTGGACATCCTGCACGGTACGGCGACGCAGCTGCTGAGCGAGTGCGGCCAGCTGATCCGCCGCCTGGTGGCCGGCCTCTCGATGCCCGACTGGCCCGAAGGCGCTCGGCGCGCGATCACCATCTCGCTGGAGCCGGTCGCCGGCCTGGCGGCGCCGGTGTTCGCTCCGCTGGAATCGCTGCTGGACCGGCTCCGCGAAGCCGATTCGCTCGCGTACGAGTACGAAGGAGAATGAGCGACGAAGCCTGCCTCGTCTGACCTGCACACCGTCTCGTTCGTGAATGGCCAGGCCCGGACTCGTCCGGCGCCTGGCCATTCCTGTATCGCCAGGGCCGGCCCCTCACTGGAAGGGGGAGACAACATTTGACGGATGCCACGGGTGAAACGGATTATCGCTCGGCTGGCCTCGTCGTGGATGGGTACAGCGCCACGCCCACGAACACCTCCGTGATTTCCGGAGGCTCCAGATCCGGGGTCGGTTCGCCGGGGCTGATAGAGCGGCCGTTATCCGTTCTGATCCGTGGCATCCGTCAAATGCGGTCTCCCCCCTCGACTGAGGGATCACGCAAACGCAGTCCTGGGACCACCCGTTTCCTTGGGCCTGCTTGACACTCCCACGGGGATGATGCATCAGTAGGGCGACCGCAGGAGGAGGTGGGGCCATGCCACGGCTCTCCACTCACCACTCCAGGCCCGGGGACTCCGGGCGGGAGCGCGTGTTGCCGGACGAAGAAGCAGGGCGCCTCAGGAGCGACGCGCGCACGACGCGCATCGCCCCCGAAGGCGCCCTTTTTCGTGCGTCCCGACAGTGGCCTCCGTGCGCGGGCACCTACTCATAGCACGAGGCAGACGCATGCGAGCGTACCGGGCATCGAGCATCCGCAACATCGCCGTGGTGGGACACGGGGGCAGTGGCAAGACCACGCTGGTGGACGCGCTGGCGTTCGCGTCGGGCACCACCCGCCGCCACGGCTCCATCGCCGAGGGCACGACCCTCACGGACACGGCGCCGGAAGAGGTGGAGCGGGGCTACTCCATCAACCTCGGCTGCGCGCATGCCGAGTGGGCCGGCACCAAGATCAACCTGCTGGATACCCCGGGCTTCCTGGACTTCCAGGGCGACGCGATCGCGGGCCTCGCCGCGGCCGACGGCGCGCTCTGCGTGATCAGCGCCACCGCGGGGATCGAGGTCGGCACGGAGCGGATGTTCCGCGAGGCGCTGACGCGCGGTGATCCCGTGCTCTTCGTGGTCTCGATGATGGACAAGGAGCACGCGGACTTCGACGCGATCTATCGCCGGATCCGCTCGACGCTCACGACCAAGGTGATCCCGATCGAGGTGCCGGTGGGCAGCGGCGCCGACTTTCACGGCGTCGTCAACCTCTTCGACGGCGTGGCGCACGTCTACACCGCCGGCGGACGGAGCGGCGGCTACACGGAGACGGCGGTGCCCGAGGAGGTGCGTCCGCAGTTCGACCGGTACCACGCGGAGCTCATCGAGACGATCGCGTCAACTGATGACGAGCTGCTCGAGCGATACCTGAACGGCGGGGAGATCAGCCGCGACGAGGCGATCGCCGCGATGCGGGAGGCGGTGAAGCGGCTGGAGCTCTTCCCCCTGTTCTGCGTGAGCGCCACGCTCGGCTACGGCACGCGCGCCGTGCTCTCGACGATCGTGGAGCTGATGCCGAGCGCGTACGAGATGGAGGAGGTGCACGCCTTCACCGGCGCGGAGGGGGCGGCCACCGTCCAGATCCACGCGGACGACGCCGCGCCGTTCTCGGCGCTGGTGATCAAGACCCAGAGCGAGCCGCACGTGGGCGAGGTGAGCATCTTCCGCATCCTCTCAGGGAGCGTGGCGAGCGGCGACGAGGTGTTCAACGCGACGCGCGACGTGGGCGAGAAGCTCAATCACCTCGCCGCGCCGCAGGGGCGCGAGCGCGTGGAGGTCCCGCGCCTGCACGCGGGCGACATCGGCTGCGTCGCGCGGCTGCGCAACACCCACACGAACGACACGCTGTCCACGCGCGCGCACCCGGTGCGGCTGCCGCAGGTGCAGTATCCCGAGCCGCTCGTGGAGATGGCGATCTTCGCCACCAACCGCGCCGACGAGGAAAAGCTGCAGGCAGGGCTGCATCGCCTCCACGACGAGGACCCGACGCTCCAGACGCGCTACAACGTGGAGACCCACGAGACGATCCTCGCGGGCATGGGCGAGCGGCATCTCGAGATCGCGCTGGCGAAGCTGCGCCGGAAGTGCGGGGTGGCGGCGGAGCTGCGGCGCCCCCGCATCGCGTATCGCGAGACGATCCGGGTGCGGGCGGAGGGCCAGGGGCGACACAAGAAGCAGTCGGGGGGCCGCGGGCAGTTCGGCGACTGCTGGGTACGGATCGCGCCGGCCGACCGCGGGCAGGTAATCCAGTTCGCCGACCAGTTCGTCGGGGGGGCGATTCCCAGCAAGTTCATCCCGGCGGTGGAGAAGGGCATCCACGAAGCGGCCGAGCGCGGCGTGCTCGCGGGCTTCCCGCTCGTGGACTTCACGGTGGAGCTCTACGACGGCTCGTACCACACGGTGGATTCCAACGAGATGTCGTTCCGGATGGCGGGCATCCAGGCGTTCCGCACGATCGCACCGAAGTGCAAGCCGGTGCTGCTCGAGCCGCTGGACGAGGTGGAGATCGTGACGCCGGAGGAATCCCTGGGCGACGTGCTCGGCGACCTGTCGGCGCGCCGCGGACATATCCTGGGGACGGAGACCGCGGAGGGCGCCCCCGGCACCCGCGTGCGCGCGGTGGTGCCGCAGTCCGAACTGCACCTGTACGCCAGCGCCCTCCAGTCGATGACCCACGGCCGCGCACTCTTCAGGCGCCACTTCAGCGGCTATGAGGAGATGCCGAACGACGCCGCGCAGAAGGTGGTGGAGGAAGCGGGAATGCGCTGACGCTTGAACCGACGGGCGGCGGCTTCGCCGCCCGTCGGTTTGCTGCTTCGACGTGCTGCCCGCCCCTGATGTCCGGTTATATTCCCGTCATGACGACCGGACTCCTCGACGGGTGGTGTGACGTGGTGGGGCAGGGCCGCATGGGAGCGGCGATCACCGAAGCGCTGCGCGAGGCGGGTGTCGCGGTGCGGGGGCCGGCGGGACGGGGCGCCACCGGTGCGGGGGCCGCGCTGGTCCTCCTCTGCGTGCCGGACCGCGAGATCGCCGCGGCGGCGGGCGCCATCGTGCGCGGACCACTCGTCGGCCACACCAGCGCCTCCGCCGAGCTCGCGCTGCTCGCACCGCACGAGCGCTTCCTGCTGCATCCGCTCCTGAGCGTGGTGGGCACGGGCGCACGCTTCACCGGCGCCACCGCCGCGGTGGACGGCAGCACGCCGCGGGCCCATGCCGCCGCGTCCGCGCTCGCCGAGCGCCTCGGCATGCGCGCGCGCACGATTCCCGCCGAGCAGCGAGCGCTCTATCACGCCGCGGCGTCGGCGGCGTCGAACTTCCTCGTCACCATCGAGGGGATGGCGGAGGACCTCGCGGCGCGCGTCGGGCTGGACCGCGACGCGCTCGCTCCGCTCGTCCGATCCACCGTGGAGAACTGGGAAACGCTCGGCGCCCGCCGTGCGCTGACCGGGCCGATCGCGCGGGGCGACCTCCAGACCGCCGCACGGCAGCGTGCCGCGGTGTCCGAGGCCGCTCCAGCGCACCTGGCGCTGTGGGATGCGCTCGCGACCGCGACGCGCGGCCTCGCTGCACAGCGGGTGGAGGCGGCCGGGTGAGGATCGTGCGCACGGTGGCGGAGCTGCGCGCGCAGGTTGCGACGGCCCGCGCGGAGGGACGGCGCGTGGGCCTGGTCCCCACGATGGGTGCATTCCACGAGGGACACCTGAGCCTCATGCGACGCGCGCGCGAGCGCTGCGGCCTGGTGATCGTCACGCTGTTCGTGAACCCGACGCAGTTCAACGAGGCCGCAGACCTCCAGCGCTATCCGCGCGACGAGGCCCGCGACGCGAGGCTCGCCGAGGGCGCGGGCGCCGACCTCCTCTTCGCCCCTGCGGTGGAGGAGGTCTATCCCCCGGGGTTCGCGACGATGGTCGAGGTGGCCGGCGTGTCGGAGCCGCTGGAGGGAGTGGTGCGCGGCCCCGCGCACTTCCGTGGTGTGGCCACCGTGGTGGCGAAGCTCTTCAACATGGCCCAGCCCGACGACGCGTTCTTCGGGCAGAAGGATGCGCAGCAGGCACTGCTCATCCGTCGCATGGCGCGCGACCTCGACATGCCCGTGCGCATCGAGGTCTGCCCCACGGTGCGCGAGGCCGACGGCCTGGCGATGTCGAGCCGCAACGTGCTGCTCGATCGCGAGGCGCGGTCCCGCGCGCCGGTGCTGTACGCGGCGCTGCGCGGGATGGAGGCGGATGTGGAGCACGGCGAGCGCGACGTCGCGCGCCTGCTCGCGCGCGCGCGCGCGGTGCTCGCCGCGCGCGGCGTGCAGGCGGAATATCTCGCGGTGGTGTCGACGGACACGCTCGCCCCGGTGACCGTGGTCGCCGGGGACGCGCTCGTTGCGCTCGCCGCCCGCTTCGGTGCCGTGCGCCTGATCGACAACGTGCTGCTGCACGTGCCGATGGTGGCTCCATGAGCCGCGTAGCGGCGAGTGGGACTGCCGGGCTGCCGACGCTCGCCGGCGCGCGCGCGCGCGGCACGCCGATCGTGATGCTCACGGCCTACGACCACCCCTCGGGCCGCGTGGCGGCGGAGGCGGGCGTCGACGTGGTGCTCGTGGGCGACTCCGCGGCCATGACGGTGCTGGGCCACACCACGACGCGCGCCATCACGCTCGACGAGCTGCTGATGCTCACCCGCGCCGTGCGCCGTGCGGTCACGTCCATCCCGGTGGTCGGCGACCTGCCCTTCGGGACGTACGAGGAGAGCGACGCGCTCGCCGTCGCCACCGCGCGCCGGTTCATGGAAGGCGGCCTGTGCGATGCGGTGAAGCTGGAAGGCGCGCGCGACATGCTGCCGCGCGTGCGCGCGATCATCGACGCCGGCATGCCCGTGGTGGGACACGTGGGGCTGCTGCCGCAGTCGGTCACCTCCAGCGACGGGTACCGCGCACAGGGGCGCGACGCCGACCAGGCGGTGCAGATCATCCGGGATGCCGAGGCGCTGGCGGCCGCGGGATGCTCTGCGCTGGTGGTGGAAGCGGTGCCCGCGGAGGTCGCCTCGCTCCTGTCGTCGCGCGTGGAGGTGCCGGTGATCGGCATCGGCGCGGGGGCATCGACGCATGGCCAGGTGCTGGTGTACCACGACCTGCTGGGCCTCGGCGAGGGCCGCGTCGCGCGCTTCGTGCGCCAGTATGCGCACGGGCATCGCGACCAGGTGGAGGCGGTGCGCCGCTGGGCGGACGACGTGCGCACCGGCCGCTTTCCCGCCGGCGCGGAGACGTACGGCATTGCCGCCGAGGTGATGGCCGAGGTGCACGCGCGGCTGGACTGAACCGCAGCGGTACCCCCGAGCACGGAGGGGCGCCGTCCTTCGGGACGGCGCCCCTCCTTCATGATGGGCCGCGGGCGACGGTCAGGGCGTGCGCACCAGGGCGATGCGCAGCGATGGATTGGCGCTGCCCGCGCCCCCGGCGGCCACGAGCTGGAGGGTGCTCGGTCCGCCGGCGTTGGCCGGAACGATGTACATGGCGAACGAGCCCCCATGGATGCCGTCGTTGTCCACCACGAAGGCCGCCGAGACCGCGGTGGGGGTGAGCGGGAATGCCTTGGGATACCCGTCTGGCTTCGGGAAGTCCGCGTTCATCCCCGCGTAGATGTCATGCGTGTTCCACGTGGGGAAGTTGATGTCCGCATTGGTCGTCTGGTCGTCGAAGTACATCGCGAGCGACCAGTTGGCGAGCAGCTCGGCGGTGGAGTGTCCGCCCGTCTGCGCGGTGATGCTGGCCATGCCGCTCGTCGTGGCGCTCTGGGTGATGCCGCGCAGGAAGCTCGCCTCCGAGGTGGCGTAGCGGTCCAGCGCGTAGCGCACCAGCGACCAGCTCGACGCGTAGAAGCTGAAGTCGCCGTCCGCGACGCGGCCGAACAGCGAGGATGCGCCGGGATTGTCGAGCACCGAGTACAGGGTGCCGAAGTGGTTGAACATCGCGTACGGCCGGCCGGTGCACGACGGGTTGGTGGGACGCACGTCGCAGTACAGCGATTCGCGGTAGCCGGTGTTGCCCTTCCACGGGACGTTGTAGATGGCGTTCCGCTCCCAGAGCTCCTCGGCATGCCGTGCCATGCCTTCCTCCAGCCACGCCTCCTCGTAGTTGGTGGCGTTGTTCGTCAGGCGCGCGCCGAACGACGCGATGTGCTTCACCTCGTGCACGATGGTGTGCCGGATGCCGCGCAGCCAGCTGTCGGGGGTATTGCCGCTGCTGAACCCCGTGCCCGCGACCGTGGGGACGACGGCGTAGAAGTACTCGCCGAAGTTGCTCTCCCGGTTGTCCCGTGAGGTACCCGACGAGTCGCGCTGGAAGAAGTCGCAGCTGGTGACGAAGCCGGCGACCCCCTGCGTGATGGACGGCGTGAACACCATGTTGAAGTGGCGGTCGTTGTCCGTGAATGGATCCGTGACCAGCGGATCGCCGAAGTAGGTGGAGTCGACGACGTACATGCTCCTGTCGAACTCGTCCCCGAGGTTGCGATAGTAGGAGTCCATGGTGCTGGCGAGCGGCGCCGCGACGTCCTCGTAGATCACCCCGTGGGAGCCGATGTAGACCGCGCGCGCGGTGATCTCCACGAAGTTGCTGCAGCTGCCGGTCGCGTTGAGCGCGGTGCTGAACTGCGCGATGCGGAACTTCCGCGTCTCGCCCACGGCGGGCAGGGTCGCGGCGCGGGCTCCAGAGGGCGCCACCGACCGGCTGGCCGACGTGCGCGCGCGGAGGCTGCCGCGCGAGGCGCGAAGGCGGGCGAAGGCGGCGCGGTTCTCCGCGAGGATGGACGTGTGCAGCCGCTGGGCGACGGAGCGGGTCGCGCCGTTCACCAGCGGCTCGGTGCCGGCGGTGCGCACGACGGACTGGGACGGGGTCGCGACGGACTGGTGGAGCGCCGACCCCGTGGTGGTGAGCGACGCGAGCGTCGCGGGGGGCAGCGCACCGGCCAGCCGGAAGCCGGCGGTGGAGGTGGGCTCCGAGGCGGTATTCACCACGCTCACCACGTAGCGCGCGGCGGCGGCGGGCAGCTCGGCGCAGGCCGCCTCGGCGGCGGAGAGCAGGAGTGGCGCGTTGGTGGTGACGTTGACGACGGTGCCGGCGCGCGCGGGCTGGAGCGCCGTGGCGCCGAGCCCCTGTGCGATGACCTGCACGCGCGCGGAGTGCGTGGGCTGGCAGGGCAGTGGCGGCACCGTGACGGTGAGCTGCGTTTCCGACGCGGTGATCACCGTGGCGCTCACCCCGTCGATGGTGACGGTGTTGGCCGTGGTCACGGTGCCGAAGCTCGTGCCCGTGATGGTCACCGTGACGCCCGGGGCAAGGAGCGCCGGGCTGACGCTGGTGATTGTCGGGCTGGCAGAGGACGACACCGTGATCGCCGACTCGCCGACCTTTCCATCGACGGTGGCGCGGATGGTGGCCGTGCCGGCGGCGACGCCGGTGACCAGGCCGGTGGCCGAGACGCGGGCGATCGACTCCGCGGTGGACGTCCAGCCGATCGCCCGGCCGGACAGCGCGCCGTTGGCGGAATCGCGCGGCGTGCCGGTGAGCTGGAGCGAGGCGCCCAGGCCAAGCGTCGCCGATGGCGGGGTGACGACGACGGAGACGACGGGAACGAGCGCGACGTTGACGGTGACGTCGGCCGCCTGGCTTTCGCTGGCGACGCGGATGGTGGTGGTCCCCACACCGGTGGCCGTGACGAGGCCGGTGGAGGTGACCGTCGCGATCGCGTTGTTGCTGGAGCTGTGGGTGACCGCCCGTCCGGTGAGCTGGACGCCGGCCGCATCCCGCGTGGTGACGGCGAGCTGCAAGGTCGCGCCGACGTAGACGACGGCGGGCAGGGCCGCGACCGTCACCGAGGCGACCGGGGCAACGGGGGGCGTGGTGGGTGGCGACTCGCCGCCCCCTCCGCCGCAGGCACCGATCCCGATCATGACGAAGGCGACGGCGAGCCGGCGCGCAGCGCGGCTCGCCGTGCGGGGGGACGTCATCATTGCAGGGTACTCCAGGCAGGCGAAGGGGCGGCGTCCGGACGGGACGTCGTACCCCCCAACCTCGTGGATGTAACCAGATGGCGCCAGCGCGAAGGCGGCCGGATCAGCCGTTCGCGGACCGCCGCCTGGCCGCCCGCTTCTTGGCGCTCTTGCCCGCCGCGATCGGCACCACGCCCGACGCCTCGGCCGCGATGCCCGGCGCGGCGTCGGGGACGGCCTGCCTGGGCTGCTTGTAGGTGAAGCGCTTGCCCTCGTAGTTCCGGAAGATCACCTCGTCGTCGGTGATCTCCTCGACGTACTCGGGCAGGAGGGGCACCTTGCCCCCGCCGCCGGGGGCGTCGATGACGAACTGCGGCACGGCGAGCCCCGACGTCCAGCCGCGGAGCGCCTGGATGATCTCGAGCCCCTTCTGGACGGTGGTGCGGAAGTGCTCTCCGCCCGCCACCTGGTCGGCCATGTAGATGTAGTAGGGGCGGACGCGCGCCTTGAGCAGCTCGTGCATGAGCTTCATCATGACGTGCGGGTCGTCGTTGACGCCCTTGAGCAGCACCGTCTGGCAGCCGAGCGAGACGCCCGCGCGCGAGAGGCGGTCGAGGGCGGCCACCGCGGCGGGGGTGAGCTCGCTCGGGTGGTTGAAGTGCGTGTTCATGAAGATCGGGTGGTACTTCTGCACCATGTCGCAGAACTCCGGCGTCACGCGCTCCGGGAGGTGCGAGGTGATGCGGCTGCCCAGCCGGATGATCTCGATGTGCGGGATGGCGCGGAGCCGCTGGAGGATGTATTCCAGCCGCTGGTCGCTGAGCATCATCGGGTCGCCGCCGGAGAGGATGACGTCGCGGATCTCGGTGTGCTCGGCGAGGTACTGGAACGCGGACTCGTACTCGCGGAGCGAGATCTTCTCGGGATCGCCGACCTTGCGGCGCCGGGTGCAGAAGCGGCAGTAGCTCGCGCACACGGGGCTGACGAGGAAGAGGGCGCGGTCCGGATAGCGGTGCGTGATGTTCGGCACCGGGGAGTCGCCGTCCTCGTCGAGCGAGTCGATCACGCCGTCGACGATCTCCAGCTCCTGGACGGAGGGGATGAACTGGTTCCAGTTCGCATCCCCCACCTCGCGGATCTGCGAGAGCGACTCGCGGGTGATCCGCATCTGGAAGTTGTCGAAGGCGGGGCGCAGGGCCTCCACGTCGATCTCGCGGGCCGCGGCCTCTTCACCGAAGCGCTCTGCGACGTACGCCCTGAGCTGCTCCAGGGTGCTGATGCTGTCGTCACGCAGAACCTTCTGCCAATCACTCATCGCGTCGCTACTCCGCGCTCTCGTGTCGTGAGCCGTCTGTGGAGCATGATCCGGTCATCCGCCGGAGCGTAGAAGTCCTTCACCGTCGCCGCCACCGTGTAGCCCGTGGCCAGGTAGAACGCGCGCGTCGCGGCGTAGTCGGGCCGTCCCGAGGTCTCGGCCACGAGGAGCCGTGCCCCGCGATCGGCCAGCCGCCGTTCCACGTCACGCAGCATCGCGCGTCCGACGCCGCGTCCCTGCGCCACCGGATCCACCGCGAGCCAGTACAGGTCGAACGTTCCCTCGGTGGAGGGCGTCGGGCCGAAGCATGCGTAGCCCATCAACCGCTCCCCGTCGTACGCCCCGATGAACTCGTAATCCATGGCATCATCCGCGACGCTCGTCGTGGAGGGTGCGCCCGGCACCGGGCCCGCGCGCCCGCGCGGCTCGTCCATCGAGAGGTCGAAGAGCGAGAGGGCCACCTGCACCTCCTCGGCGTTGAACGCACCGGTGGAGACCAGCAACTGCGAAAGACGCGCACGATCGGCAGCCCGCAACGGCGCAATTCGCATGGCGGTCGCTAGGCCTCGCCGATGGTGAACAGGTCGGGCTCGGCGTCGGCCGTCGGCACGCCGGAGAGCCGCTGGGCGAGCGCCCACTTGTCCGCGGTGGCGCCGTCCGCGCGCCCGCGCTGGAGGCCGAGCTCGCACACGCGCCGCACCATTGCGCCGTACTCGATGCCCGCGACGCGGGCCATTCGTGCCAGCCCCGCATCCGGGGCGATGTCGGGGTTGGCGTTGACCTCGAGGATCCACGGGCGCCCGCGCTCGTCGATGCGGAAGTCCACGCGCCCGTAGCCCGAGCCACCGACGAGCCGCCAGGCGGCGACGGCGGTCCGGCGCAGCTGCGTGGCGACGCCGGCCGGCAGGCGCGCCGGGCAGCGCGGGGAGGAGCCGAGGTCCTCGTCGCACCCGGTTTCCCACTTGCTCCGGTAGGTCACGATGCGCCACATGCCCTTGGGCATCTGGCCGAAGTCGATCTCGGCGATGGGCAGCGTGGCGTCGCCCAGGATGCCGACGTTCACCTCGCGCCCCTCGATGTACCGCTGCACCAGCACTTCGTCCCAGCGCTCGAGCATCGCGCCCACGCGCTCGGTGAGCTGCCGCGTGGTGCGCACGACGGAGCGCTGCTCCACGCCGATGGACGCGTCCTCCGCCGCCGGCTTGCAGATGGCGGGAAAGCCGACGGAGGGCACGGCACCGCCGCGGCGCACGACGGCGAATCGTGGGACGGGGAGGCCGGCCCCTTCCAACGCGGCGTTCACCACGTGCTTCCGCAGGCAGAGCGCGGCCGTCCAGCTGGAGCTGCCGCTGTACGGCAGGCCGAGCAGCTCGAGCACGGCGATGACGGGCGGCTCCAGCGCGGCGACGCCGTCCACCGACTCGCAGAGGTTGAACACGAAGTCCACGCGCGCGCGCCGCAGCCGCTCGATCCACCGCGCGTCCGGGCTGACCGGGAGGCGCACGATCTCGTTTCCCTCACCGGCGAGCTCCATGGCCACCGCGTCCACGGTGGTGACGATGAGCTGGTCCGGCGACGCCGCGCTGAGGCCGTCGAAGAGGATGGCGATCTTCATCGGCGCGTGTCCAGCGCGAGGCCATGGCGGTCGGCGGCGGCCTCCAGGCAGGCACCGATGAGCGCGTCGTAGCCGATGCCGGCGGCGCGTGCGGCCTTCGGGAGGCACGAGTTGTCCGTGGGATCGGGGAGGATGCCCGGCAGCGGGTTCACCTCCACGACGTTCGCGCGGCCGGCGGCGTCGAGCCGCACGTCCACCCGCGTCCAGTCACGGCACCCCAGCGCCTCGAAGGCGCGAAGGACCACGTCCACGATCTCGTCGCGAGTCCGGTCGTCCACGGGTGCCGGGCACTCGAAGATCGGGAGCGGGTGCTCCGGGCGGTCCCAGAGCCACTTCGCCTCGAACCCGTAGATGGGCAGCGCGCCCGCCGGCAGCGCGCCGAAGTTCATGCCCACGATGGGCAGCACGCGCGCGCGGGCGCCGTTGCCCAGGACGCCGCAGGTGAACTCCGCGCCGGGAAGGAAGGTCTCCACGATCACCGGCTGCTGGTAGCGCTCGAGCAGCTCGCCCACCACGAGCGTGAGCTCCGCGGCGGACGACACGAAGTTCCGCTCCGTGATGCCCTTGGAGGAGCCCTCGTGCACGGGCTTGGCGAACAGCGGAAAGCGCAGCGCGCCCAGGTCGAGCGCGCCCAGCGCCTGGTGGCTGCGCACGAGGAACCAGTCGGCGGTGGGCACCGCGTGGGCGCGGAGAATCTCCTTGGTGCGCGCCTTGTCGAGGCAGAGGGCGAGCGTGAACGGGTCGCTGCCGGAGTACGGCACCCCGTAGAACTCGCAGATGGCCGGCACGTGCGCTTCGCGGTTCGGCCCGCGGAGGCCCTCGGCGATGTTGAAGACGATGTCCGGGCGCGCGTGGCGGAGGCGCTGCGGAAAGTCGTCGGTGGCCTCGAGGCGGATCACCTCGCCGTACCGCGCGAGGGCGCGTTCCACGGCGTCGATCGTCTCGGCGCTGTCCCACTCGGCGTACTCGTCGTCGTGGGTCACGGGCGAGAGGCGCGGCGCGGCGCGCGTCGCCAGCGTCGCCAGCGCGCCGTCCCTACTGGGCGGCTCCTCGTCGGCGAGGGCCGGCTCGGCCGCATCGGGCACCGCTGCCGGGGCCGAAGGGTCGGGCTTCTGATTGTACGCGAAACCGATGCGCGTCATCCCGTCCCTGCTGTGGGCTGCTGTCGTGAGAGTGCCGCCGGATCGCCGCGAGATCACGCGAGGAGCGAGCGTGCGGGTCGTCGCTCACGTACACGGTGCACGCGGGCAAGAGCCACGCCACGCACAGCGCACGGCGAAGATAGGTGCACGGGTTTTTTCGCGCAACAGAAAATAATCCGCCGGCGATCAGACCTTGTGGTAGCCGATCCGTGCCGCCTCGCGGCGATCCTCCGCCTGGTAGATCTCGAAGTCGGAGAAGAAGGCGGGCGCCTCGGCCTGGAGCACCCGGAGCGCGATGATGGCGAGGCGGCGGATCTCCAGCTCGGCCGCCTCGCTGGAGCGCAGCTCGAGCATCGTGCGCCACGCCCGGGCGTTGCCGGTGACGACGATCTTGGTCTCGGTGGAGTTGGGCAGCACGCCGCGCGCCGCCTCGCGCGCCATCTTCCGGCGGTGGACCTTGTCGGCCACCCAGCCGTAGCGCTCCATGAGCTGGGCGACGAGCGACACGTACGCCGCCTGCGCCCCCTCGATCTGCGTGCGCCACGCCTCGAGAAGCGCGTCGTCGCCGGCGATGGCCGGGGGCACGACGAACGCCGCCTGGCTCTCGTCGACGTACCGTTGACTCAGCTGGCTGTAGGAAAACCCGGAGCGGTGCCGCACCAGCTCGTGCGTGAGCGACCGGCTGACCCCCTCGAGGAGCAGCGAGTAGTTCGCGTGCTCCAGCACACTGCCGTGCCCCTGCTTCTTGATGTTCTCCAGGTAGTCGCGCGTGGACCGGCCCGCGGGGTTGTGCTGGCTCATGTAGCAGAGCCGTCCCGCGAACTCGGCGAGGCGCTCGCCGTCGGTGCTCTCGCCCATCCACTGCACCGGCAGGTGCTCGGGCGTGGTGAAGGCGGGACGCGAGAGCACGGTGACCACCGGCTCGAGGTAGAGCCGGGGCGTGACGGGAGCGGCTGCGGTCATTGCACGGAGCGAGGCACGAGGAACGAGGAGGGGCGTGGCGCGGCGGGAAAGCTAGGCGTCGCCCGCGCCCGCGTCGAGCATCGCCAGGCGCGAGCGCGCATAGGCCCGCTCTCGCTCGACGGTGGCGAGCACGGCGCGCGCCGCGCGGGGGAGCGCGGGGAGCGCGGGATCGTACTTGACCGCCTCCACCGCGTGCGAGCCCGGGAGGGGCACCTTGACCCCGGGATTCAGCAGGCCCGCCGGGTCGAAGGCGCGCTTCACGGCGGCGAACCGCTCGAGCGTCGCCGCGGGCCACACGGCGGGCAGCAGGGGCGCGCGCAGGCGTCCGTCGCCGTGCTCGCCCGCCACCGTGCCGCCGAGCCGGCTCGCCAGCGCCGTCACGTCGGCGAGCAGGGCGTCCACCTTCGCGCGCCAGTCGGCGTCGCGCAGGTCCACGAGCGGGTTCACGTGCATGTGCGCGTCGCCGGCATGGCCGAAGATCACGCCGCGGATCCCCTGCCGGTCCAGCGCCGCACGCACGCCCCGCACGTACTCGGCGAGCCGCGCGGGGGGGACGCAGCCGTCCTCGATGAACTGCATGGACTTGAGCGCGGGATCGAGCCGGCTCAGAATGGGGCTGGCGGCGTGGCGCAGCTCCCACATCGCGTGCTCGGTGGCCGCGTCGAGGGCCAGGACGACGTCGGTGGCGCCCGCGCCGCGGAAGCAGCCCTCCAGCACGCGCGCCTGCGCGGCGCAGTCGTCGGCGCTGCTCCCTTCCACCTCGGCGAGCAGCACCGCCTCGGCCTCCTCGCCGATGGTGGACGCGCCCCCGCGGCGCGCAACGTCCAGGAACGTACGGTCGAGGAGCTCGCACGCCGCGGCGCCGGCCTCGCGCGCGCCGACGGCGGCGTCCACCGCCTGCTCCAGCGACGTGAACACGCCGAGGACGCTCGCCGTGGCCGGGTGCAGCGGCGCGAGGCGGAGCTCCAGGCCCACGATGAGCACGAGGGTTCCCTCGCTGCCCACGAGCAGGTCGACGAGGTCGCCGGACTCCGCCCATGCGGCGAGCCCGTAACCCGAGCTCTCCTTGCGCACGCCGGCATGACGCGAGGGGGCGATGTGCTCGGCGGCCACGAGCGCGGGGGCGGCGGCGAGCAGGCGTCGCACCGGCTCGACGTCCGGCGGCACGGCGCCCCGGCGGACCTCGGCGCGGGAGCCATCGGCGAAGACGCAGTCGAGCGCCTGCACCCACGGACGCATCGCCCCGTAGCGCAGCGTGTGGGCGCCCGCCGAGTTGGTGGACGCCATGCCGCCCACCGTGCAGTAGGCCCCGCTGGAGGGATCCACCGGGAACTGAAGCCCGCGGGCCCGCGCGGCCGCGTCCACCTCGTCGCGCAGCGCGCCGGGACGGCAGCGCACCGTGCGCTGCGTCACATCCACCGCGTCGATGCCGCGCAGCCGGCTGAGGTCCACGATGACGCCGCCGCCGATGGCGCCACCGGCCATGCTGCTGCCCGAGCCGCGCGGCACGAGCGGGGTGCGCGTGGCCGCGGCCCAGTGCACGAGGGCGACCACGTCGTCGGCGTCGAGCGGTTCGGCGACGGCCCGCGGCATCACCTGCGCGATGCCCGCCGCCTCGCTGTACACCGCGCGTGCGGCGACGTCGTCGCGGAAGGTCCCGCGGAAGTCGTCCGGCGGCTGGAGCGCGGAGGTCGTCATTGCTGGCGAGGGTGCGTCGGCGATGCCATGCGTGGAGCTGCGAAGTATCTTTCCCGGGCTGACACCGAATGCGTAAGGGATCGCCGCGGGAATGCCAAGGCGGTCGAAGCAGCCCCTTCGGATCTTCAGCCGCGACGACCGCGCGGCGTCCGCGGCGGATCCGCGCCGGAGTGCCGTCGTAGGAGCGAAGACACCAAGGGGACGGGAGTGCGAATGGAGCTGATGGTGGCCGAGGATGCCGCGCGAGTTGCCGAGGCGGAGCGGTTCGGGCGGGAGGTGCTGCCGGCGGTCTCGCGGACGTTCGCGCTGAGCATCCGCGTGCTGCCTGGCGCGCTGGGGCAGGCGGTGCTCACGGCGTACCTGCTGTGCCGCATCGCCGACACGCTCGAGGACGAGCCGACGCAGCCGGCGGAGGCGAAGGCGGCGCTGCTGGACGAGCTGCTCGCCTGCTTCGACGATCCCGCGGCGGCCGATGCCTTTCCCGCGCGCGTCGCGACGCTCACCGGCGAGCCGGCCCACGTGCGCCTCACGCGCAACGCCGACCTCGTGTTCGTGCTGTACCGGCGGATGTCGCCGCCCACGCGTGCCGCGGTGCGCCGCTGGGTGGGCGAGATGATCACGGGGATGCGGAAGTTCGTGCTGCTGTATCCGCATGGCATCCGGATCCAGAGCCTCGACGAGTACAAGGAGTACTGCTACTACGTGGCCGGCACGGTGGGCTACCTGCTCACCGACCTGTGGCACGAGCACGCGGGGAGCATCGGCGAGCGGCGGTACGCCGTGCTGCGCGAGCGGTGCCGCGCCTTCGCCGAGGGGCTGCAGACGGTGAACATCCTGAAGGACGTCGCGACGGACGCCGAGCGGGAGAACTCCATCTACGTGCCGCAGGAGCTGCTGCGCGCGCACGGGAGCAGCCATGCCGACGTCCTGAGCGGCGCGAAGCTCGAGGGAACCCAGTCCGCGCTCGGCATGCTGGTGCAGCTGGCGTGGCACGACCTGGAGGGGGCGCGCAGCTACCTGCTGCACATCCCTCGGCGTGCCGTATCGATCCGGCTCTTCTGCCTGCTGCCGCTGCTCTTCGCATACGCGACGCTGCGCGACCTGACGCGGACCCCGCAGGCCATGGCGCGCCGCGACGTGGTGAAGATCACCCGCCGCGAGGTGAAGTCGCTGACCCTGCTCGGCTTCCTGATGGTGCTGAGCAACCGAGGGCTCGACTGGCTGGCGGACCGGGTGATGAAGCAGCGCGTGACGATCTGACAGCCGGGCGGCGGCGCCTCCGGCGCCGCCTTGGCGGGCGCGTGACCGTCGCTGCGCTCGGTCTATGGCTTGGCGGGCGCTCGCGCTGCTCGCGTGGCGGAAACCCCTCGGCAGTACCGGCAAGGGCGGCGTAGCCGCCCGCCCGCCAAGGCATAGCCCCGCCGTCGCCGAAGGCGACAGGGGCAGCCGCCCGCCAAGGGTCGCGTTCCACGCGACCCGCCCGCCAAGCGAGCAACGCGAGCGCCCGCTATCGTCGTACGGCCGCGGCCAGCATGCTCAGCAAGGTTGGCGGCCGTCCGGCTTCACCGCGCTCGAGGCGGTCCAGCACCTGTTCCAGGGCGATCTGGGCGCGGTCGACGGTGCGGCGGTGGGAGCCGCGTGCGGTGGCCCAGGCGGCGGGGGCGATGACCGCGACGGGCGCGGCGATCGCGAAGACCGGGAAGGCGAGGACGGCGAGGATGCCGCCACCCACCAGGCTGGCGCCGGTGAGCATGGCGTTCTGCTGCGCCATCAGGGCCCGATAGCCGAGGAGCCGGGCGTCGAGGCGCACGAGCACGCGGCTGGCGTCGACCGCGATGGCGGTGGCCGCGACGTCGGAGGCGCGCGCGAGCGAGTGCGCGCGGCCGCTCACGGCGCGACGCACGAGCCCCACGACGCCCTGCTGCGGCTCCCACACCACGCGCTCGGTGCTGAAGTAGCGCTGCGCGCAGAGCCCTTCCTGCCGCTGCATCCAGTCGTCGAGCGCCTTGAGCACCTGCTGCGGGGTGCCGGGGACGGTGCGCTGCGCGCTGACGTACGCGGGTCCGTACATGGCCGCGAGCACGCCGCGCTCCTCCGGCACGGTCACGCGGGTACGCTCCTCGGCGAGCGCCTGCCGGAGGTTCACCGGATCGAGCCCCACCTCCTTCGCGAGCTCGAGCAGCTGCGCCTCCGTGAGCTGCTCCGCCTGCGGCTCTCCCGACGCCGACGCCTGCAGCTCCAGCGCGCGCGCCAGCACGCGGTCGACGGCCGCGCGGTCGATGCGCTGGGGGAGGTTGGAATCCGGCATGGGGTGAAGAATAACGAGGAACGAGTAACGAGTAAGTAGCTGCAGCGTGGCGTCCCGGGCGGATGTCACCCCGCGCGAGCATCGCGAGTGTCGGGGCATTCCGTCCCGTGCCCAGGGCCAGTCCCCATCACGGGAGAGTATGCCCCGACAGCCTGCGGCTGCAGGGTGACACCACCGTCCGGGACGCCTCTCGACCTACTCGTTACTCGTTACTCGCTTTGTTGTTTCAGATCCCGCCGAGGATCACGTCCATCTGCCGGGCGAGCGCGTCGCGCACGGCGTCGGGCAGGGCGAAGGCGGTGTTGAACGCGGTGCGCGGCTCGTTCGGCGCGGTGCGGCCCGCCTGCTGGAGGTAGTAGCGCATGTAGCCCGGCACGGCCGATGGCAGCACGCGGTCCAGCAGCAGTGCGCCGGCCCGCACGGCGGCCGACTGCTCGAAGCGGGACGTCACGCCCGCTCGGCGATCGGCGGGCGTGGTGTTGTCCTCGATCGCGGCGTTGGCCAGGGTGCCAGCGATCTCGTGCGCCATCACGTACAGCACGGCGTCGCTCTGGGCGAACGACTCCGGCAGCGGCACCGCGACCGCGTTCTGCTGCTTGCCGAAATGCACGGTGCGCCCCTCGCCGCCGAGTGGCGCGGACAGATAGAGCTCGCCGTTCTGCTGCTGGGTGTTGTTCAGGAAGCGCTGGAGCGCGGGCCGCCACTGCCGCTGCCAGAGCGAGTCCACGTGCTGCACCGCGCGTCCGCGCGCCGCACCGGCGCCCGTCCACCATGCGTGATAGAAGCGCCGGCTCTCGTCGTCGGCGCTCTCCGAGAAGGTGCGCAGCCATTCGCGATCGGGGGCCGAGGGAAAGGCGCTGGCGATGATCGCGATGTAGGTGCGCGTCTCCGGGTCATTGGAGGCGTTCGGGTTGCCGTTCGCGCGGATCGTGAGGTCGATGGCCTGTCGCATCCGCTCCCACGAATCGAAGTAGAGGGGGAGGAACTGGCCGTTCGTCGCCAGCGCAGGGTTCACGGCGATGCGCTGGAGGAGCCGGTCGCGGTTGGTGTCGAGCAGCGAGGTGGCGGACCGCTCGCGCCGCGCCGTGAGCATGCGCTCGCGGTAGCCGCGATCGAAGTAGGGGACCAGCGTGGTGTCGCGCGTCAGCAGGGCGTAGCTGTGCAGCCAGAGGTCGACGTGCTCGCGCGACCGGACGGGCCACGTGGTGTTCACGAGCGGCGTGGGCCCCGCGTTCGGGTTCGTCGGCGTTCGCGCGTCGGGCATCGGCGACGGCGTCGGGGCTGGCGCCGTCCCCGGGGCGCAGGCGGCGACGAGCGCGAGGGCGGCGAGGGCAGCGAGGCGGCGGGGGATGGGCATGGCGGTTCCGTGCGTTGGGGTACCGGGGCCTACAGGCAAGGGATGCACCGTGGAGAACGGTAGGACGGTAGGACCGCACAGGACCGTCTGGCGGTTGCGGTTTGTCGGTTTACGGTTTGTCGGTTTACGGCCAGCCCCGGTCAGCCAATGCGTCCCGAGGCACGCCATAAACCGACAAACCGACAAACCGTAAACCGAAAAGCGTCCGACCGTCCTGCGTCCCCCTACAGATCGACGGCCGACCGTCCGCAGGTCACGCAGAACTTCCATCCTCGCTCCAGCTCGCTGCCGCAGGCCGGGCAGTGCACCACCGTGAGGTCCTGGCCGCAGTGGGGACAGAAGCTCACCTGGCGGCCGGCCGGCAGGTGGCCGCGGCAGAAGGGGCAGTTCTCGCCGGTGGGGGCGATGGTGATGGGGCGCGCGGTGCGCCGGCCGCCCAGGCCGTCGATCGGATGGCCGGCGGCCGGCGTCGGGATGCTCGGGCGCGGGGGCTGGGAGGCGGTGAGCGCCGCGAAGCTCCCCGAGGCGCGCGTCTGCACCGGCGGCGACATCGGGATCGTCGCCTGCGAGCCGGAAGCCCGTCCCTCGATCTCGAGGCGGCGCAACGGCTCCGGCGCGAGGGCGACGTGTGACGACGCGAAGTCCCGCACGATGGTCGGATCCGGATTCTTCGCCGACTGCTCCGCCGAGAGGACGTCGCGCATCTTGTCGTCCACGATGAGATAGCCGCGCGCGCCCGAGAGAAGCTCGAGCATCGCCATCTCATAGTCCTGGTTGGTCTCGAAGCCGAGCTCGCGGCGGTGCAGACGGTAGGGCAGGATCGTCTGGTACAGCTCCCCGACCTCGAACGGCTGCGTGAGGAACGGGGCGAAGTTGGCCCGCACCGTCCGCACCAGGTGTCGATAGATCCGCTCGATGTCGTCCATCGCTTCTGTCTCTCTCTTTCCGTGAACGCGCGGGGGTCGGTCAGCGAGCGGTGCGGATGGTGGAGCGCTGCCGCACCGAATCGGCGCGCGCCTGGCGCTCGGCGCCGGCATCGCCGGCGCCACGAGCAGCCGCATGATGCACGCCCACCTTGTCGAGGGTGGAGGTGATGATGCTCGCGTCGCCCGCGGCGCCGTGCATGTAGCCGTACGTGTAGCCGAGCCCGACGCCGACGAGCAGGATGATGAGGAGCTTGATCATGCTAGCGCACCGCGTCCGTGGCCTGCTCGCGCTTCCGCTGGTCCGCCTGGACCTTGTAGACGCCGAAGTTCACCATCATGCGCTGCATCACGCTGGGGGAGCCTGCCACCGCCTGGCGATAGCCGTACTGGTAGCCGAGCCCCAGCCCGAGGATGAAGACGACCGCGACCTTGACCATATGAGCTCCGGACTGATGCAGGCGACGTCAGGCACCCGGCGACGTGCGGGCGCGTGGCAACGGCCGCGCCGGCACGAAGGGTCGGCCGGCGGGGAAGGGGGCCGGCTCCACGGTCACACGCTTGCGCGTGCGCTGCGCGGCCAGCCACACGTCGAACTCCGACGTGCGTGCCCCCTCCGAGGACGTCTGCTCCTTGGCTGCCGCAACAGCCATGTCGTTGGCGTACTCGTTCTGCGGGTGTCCCGCGTGGCCCTTGACCCACTGCCACTGCACCTGATGCGGCGCCGCCGCCTCCACCAGCTCCTTCCAGAGCGCGAGGTTCTCGATCTCGCCGAGCTTCCTGCGCCAGCCGCGACCGATCCACCCATGGACCCACTCGGTCATCCCCTTCACGAGGTACTGCGAATCGCTCGTGAAGAGCACGCGGAAGCGGCCCCCCTTGCGGCCGATCACCCGGAAGGCCTCGATGGCGCTGCGGAGCGCCATGCGGTTGTTGGTCGTGCCCGGCTCCGAGATCCAGTAGTCCCAGCGCGTGAGCCGCTCGGTCGCCGGGTTCAGGTGCTCGATCACCCCCGCCGCCGCGCCGGGGTTGTCGCCCTCGCGGCCATTGCCGAGGCACGACTCGTCGGCGTAGATCGCGACGAGGGGCAGGCCGGTGGGATCGATCTCGCCGCTCGGGTCGGGATCGTTCACGTCGAGACTCACCCGATCACCTCGATCCCCTCGAGCTCGTCGATGTACATCACGAGCTTGTCGCCGGTGGTGGGATGATGGCACTCCAGCGCCTCGCGTCCGCCGGTGACGCGCAGGCGGTCCACGATGATGATGTACTCGTTGCCGCGGCGCCACACGGAGAGCCGCCGCCCGTCGGCGATGGCGCGCTCGAGGGCATCGTACTGGGCAGCGTTCAGCTGGGTGACCTTGGTGCGACGGGTCGGCATGCAGCGCGCGGGGTGGGGCCGGGGCGGCCTACGCGCACCAGCGGCCGGCAAGTTCGGTGAGGACCGCGGTGGCGCGGTCGATCTCGTCGAGAGGAATGTACTCCTCGGCGGCGTGCGCGAGCGAGATGTCGCCCGGCCCGAAGCACACGGCGGGGATGCCGGCGTCGTTCAGCAGCGCGGCATCGGTCCACGCGGACATTCCCTGGATGGCGACGGGCTCGCCGCACGACGCGAGCGCCGCGCCGAGCCCCTGCACGAGCGGCGCGTCGACGGCCACGTCGCTCGGGCCCTGCGTGACCAGCAGGCGCACGTCGGCCTGGAAGCTCGGGCGACGCGAGCGCACGGCCTCGCATGCACCGCGCACCTCGGCGAGCACGTCGTCGGCCGACTCGCCCGGGATGCTGCGGCGTTCCAGCTTGAGGAGGCAACGGTCGGGATAGGTGGACATGCCGATGCCGCCCTCGATGAGCGACGCGTGCAACGAGCCGCGCCCCAGCAGCGGATGGGTGCGAAGCGGGAGCACCTCGGCATCCACGCGGTCCAGCTCGGCCAGCAGCAGGCCGGCGTGGCGGATGGCGTCCACCCCGATGTCCCAGCGGCTGCCGTGCGCGGCGCGCCCCGTCACCTCCACCTCGATCCACACGAAGCCGCGGTGCGCCGGCATGATGGCCAGCCGCGTGGGCTCGGTGACGACGGCGGCGTCGGCGCGAACACCGCGCGCGATCAGTGCGCGCGTGCCGAGCGATTCGTACTCCTCGTCGGCGACCGCGGCGATGACGATCTCGCCGGCGATGCCCTGCGCATGCGCACGATGCGCCGCCGCACACATCGCGGCGATGCCCCCCTTCATGTCGGCGGAGCCGCGGCCGTACATGCGCCCGTCACGCTCGTGCGCGTCGAAGGGCGGGTGGACCATGCCCTCCACACCGACGACGTCGAGATGCCCGTTGAACATCAGCGAGCGCGGCCCCGCTCCGATGCGCGCCACGAGGTTGGGACGCCCCGGGGCGGCATCGTGCAGCTCGGTGTGGAACCCCCACTCGCGCAGCACGTCGTGCAGCAGCCGCGCACAGGCCGCCTCGCCCGCGCCGCCCGCCACGAGCGACGGATTGCGGGAGTCCACGCGCACCAGCGCGCGGGCCAGCGCGCGGGCGTCGCCGGGGGCGATGCGCGCCTCCGTCATGTGTCGAGCGCTCCATCCAGCGACGCGACGACCTGGAAGCCGAGCTCGTCGACTCCGTAGTCCAGCCGCTCTCCATAGGGCGAGAGCGCGCCGGCCAGCTCGTCCTCGCGGCCGTCCTCGGCGATCACGAGCACGCACCCGCCGCCCGAGGCGCCAAGGGCCTTGCCGCCGATGCCGCCATGGCGCGATGCCGCGTCCATGATGGCGTCGATGCGGGGCGTGGTGATGGACGGATGCAGCGCGCGCTGCGCGCTCCAGTGCTCATGCACCAGTGCGCCGAGCGCGGTGAGGTCGCCGTCGCGCACGGTGGCGGCCATCTGGCGCGCGAGCGCCTTCATGCGCGCGAGCGCGGCGCACACGCGTTCCTCGCGTGCGCGATACGCATTCAGCACCGCGTCGATGGTGGAGCCGGAGATGCGGGACTCTCCGGTGTAGACCAGCACGCCACGTCGCGTGAGCGCCTCGCAGAATTCCGGGGTGAGCGCGAGCTGCTCCACGCCCACGCATCCCTCGAAGGTGAGCAGGAGCGCGCCGCCGTACGCCGCCGCGTAGTGGTCCTGGAATCCGCCGGCGATGCCGAGCTCGCGCACCTCGGTCTCGCGGCTCCGCTCCGCCAGCATGCCGGGCTCCACCACCTCGCCGGCAAGCATCGCGAGCGCGCCGGCGAGCGCGACGCCCGCCGCGGACGACCCGCCGAGCCCCGCGCCGATGGGAAAGTCGCTGGTGACGGCGGCCTCGGCACCGACAAGGGCCGATCGTCGCAGGGCGGCGCGAACCAGCGCACCGTCCGCGGCCGTCACGGCGCCGTGCTGCACCGCCGCGTGGCCGTCGACGGCCGCGGTGGCGGTGGCGTAGCGCGTGATGGCGATGTTGCAGACCACGCCGCCTTCCTCGTCGGTGTAGGGCGGCACGTCGGTCCACCCGCCCCCGAAGTCGAGCCGGGTGGGCGCCCGGGTCACCAGCGCGCGCGACATCGAGCCAGCGTCAGGAGGAATCGCCGCTGCGACTACTTCTTCTTCTTTGCCGGAGACTTCGCGGCGCCCTTGCCGGCCGACTTGCCGCCGCTCGTCTTGCCGGCGCCCGACTTGCCCGCGCTCGACTTGGCGCCGGCCTTGGCGGCCGACTTGGCGGGCCGCGAGGCCGCACCCTTGGCAGGTGCCTTGGCGGCGGACTTCGCGGGTGTCTTGGCGGCGGACTTGGTGGGCGCCTTCGCCGATGACTTCGCGGGAGCCTTGGCCGGAGCCTTTGCAGGAGCCTTGGCCGCCGACTTGGCGGGCGCCTTCGCCGCGGCCTTGGCGGGGGCTGCCTTGGCCGCGGGTGCCGTCTTGGCGGGCGCGGCCTTCGCGGCGGGCGCAGAGCGGGCCGCCGGAGCGGCATCCGCCGCACGCGCAGGGGCCGGAGCGGACGAGGCCGCTGGGGCCGGCGCAGGGGGCTTGGGGGCTGCCGGACGCAGCGAGAACGCGCCAGGACGCTGGGGCGGGGCGAGGAGCGCCGCGGCCGCGTTGGCGGCGTCGCGGGCGATCTTGTCGGCCGCGGCCTTCTCGGCGGCCACCTTGGAGAAGGTCGGGCGCTCCTTCTCGCTCGCGGGCTTCCGCTCGTGAGCGGCCTCGGCCTCGCGGAGCAGCTTGTCCGCCTCTTCCTGCGTCATCTGGCCGCGCCGCACCATGTACTGCACGAGGTCGCGGGCGCTCTCGATGGCGAAGCCGGAGAGGCCGGCGGCGGCGCTGATCACGTCCTTCATGGCCGCGGACACCTTGCTGCCGGCCTCCTGGCTGATCAGCTGCGCCCGTTCGGCCATCTCGGCCACGGTGTCGCGCATGTCGGCACCACGATGCCCGGGTCCCCGACGAGGCGCGGGAGCGGCGGCAGCTGCCGGCGCGTCCTCGATCTCCTGATCCTTGTCCACCATGCCGGTCCGTTTCCATGCTCGGGGGAGGGACTCCCCGTTTCATTGAAGGCCGCGCTCCAGCGCGCTAACTTCGCCGCGCCGTGCCGTGAGGCCCGGTTTGTCGCGGCAAGTATATGATTTTTCGACAGCTACGCAAGGTAGAATCACATTCCGGAGCAGGGCCGGCGGCATGTGGGCTGTCGCGCTCCGGCCGAAAATTCCCGGTAGAAAAGCGTGATCCATGACGACACCATCGAACCAGCATAGGCGAATCGGATGCTGACTGGCATCAAAGTGCTCGATCTGAGCCGCGTGCTCGCGGGACCCCTGTGCACCATGATGCTGGGGGACCTTGGGGCAAACGTGCTCAAGGTGGAGCGCCCGGGGTCGGGCGACGACACCCGGGGCTGGGGGCCTCCGTTCGACGAACGGGGCGAGAGCGCCTATTTCCTGAGCGTGAACCGGAACAAGCTCGGGCTCACGGCCGACCTCGCCGAAGCTGGCGACCGGGCGCTGCTGGCCGAGCTGGCGAGCGAGGCGGACGTGGTGGTGGAGAACTTCCGCCCGGGCACGCTGGAGCGATACGGATTGGGCAGCGAGGCGCTCCGCCAGGGGAACCCGCGGCTCGTGTGGTGCACCATTACGGGCTTCGGGGCGGGGAGCTCGCGACCGGGCTACGATTTCGTCGTGCAGGCGGAGAGTGGATGGATGTCCATCACCGGCGAGCCGGGCAGCGCGGCGATGAAGCATGGCGTGGCACTGGCGGACGTGCTGGCGGGGAAGGATGCGGCGCTCGCCATCCTGGCGGCCCTGGTGGCGCGCGGGGTGAGCGGGGTGGGGCGGGCCGTGGAGGTGTCGCTGGCGCGGAGCGCGGAGGCGGCGCTGGTGAACGTCGCGCAGAACGTGCTGGTCTCCGGCGCGCCCGCCCGCCGGTGGGGGAACGCGCATGCGAACCTGGTGCCCTACCAGCTGTTCCAGGCGAGCGACCGTGCGCTCGTGATCGCCGTGGGGAACGATGCGCAGTGGGCGGCGTGTGCCAGCGCCCTGACGCTCGAGCTAGCCGACGATCCCGCATTGCGAACGAACGCGGGGCGGCTCGCGCAGCGTGAGCGTGTCGTGGCCGCCATGGCGCGGCGTCTTGCGGAGCGAACCGCCGCCGAGTGGCGAGTGACGCTGGATGCGGCCGGGGTGCCGTGCGGCGTGGTCCGCGCGGTGACGGAGGTGCTGGCGTGCACCGACGCGTCGGCGCTCACCGGGATGCCGCCCAGCGTGCCGGGCACCATCCGGCACCCGCCGCCTCGGCTTGGCGAGCACAGCAGTGCGATCCGCGCGGCCGGATGGGGGGCGTTCGGCTGACCCGTGGGGACGCGTTTCGAGGGCGGCGTTGCAACTTGCGACAGAAATACCCTGTCCGGCGCGCGTCATCTGCATTACTCTACCGTCGTGAGGACCTCGGAGCCAGAACTGCTTGTTGATCAGGACGACTCTGATCAGCGCATCATCCAGCGCGTGCTCGCGGGCAGCCGCGATGAGTTTACCGTGCTGATCACTCGCTACAGTGATCCACTCTATCGACACGCGCTGTGCATGACCGGAAGCCCGGATGTCGCGGAAGACATCCTGCAGCTGTCGTTCATCAAGGCCTACCAGCACCTCGCGGAGGTGCGCGGCCGCTTCGATGCCTGGGTGTTCAGGATCGTGGCGAACGGCTGCAAGGACTGGCTGAAGAACATCCGCCGCTCGCACCTCAGCTACGAGGAGGACGACCAGCCGTCCGGCTTCGCGACGCCGGACGAGGAGCTGGACCGGACGGAGCTGCGGAGCGACCTCGACGTGGCGCTCGCATCGCTGCCCGCGTCGCTGCGCGAGGCGTTCGTGATGAAGCACGTGGAGGGCCGGTCGTACGAGGAGATGGCGGACCTGCTCGGCACCACCGTCGGCGCGCTGAAGATGCGCGTGCATCGCGCACGCGAGGCGCTGCAGGCACTGCTGGAGGAGAAGTACGCCTGATGCTCGACGACGTGCACTCCAGCGACGACCAGTCTGCCGCCCCGCGCGCGACGCCTGATCCCGATGCCCGGAGTGTGCCCGCCGAGCGCGAGGTGCCGATCGGCCCGCCCGCGCTGACGTTGAGCGAGGCGGTGCACGCGTGGCTCGACGGGGAGGCGACGGAGGCGAGTGTGCGCCGCGAGCAGTCGCAGGGCGACGTGGAGTTCTGGAAGCGGCTGGACGGCGACCTCGCGCGGCGCCGGGCGCAGCACCCTCGCGCCGGATTCGCCGCCCGCGTGATGGCCGCGATCCGCGCGGTGGACGACGAGCGCTAGCCGCTCGCGTTGCCCGCCTGCGCCGCCCGCCGGAACGCCCCGGCGCCCGCGCGCATTGAGCCCGCATGACACGAGACCACGTCCTGCGCACCCGCGTCCAGCTCGCGGTGCCCCGGTCCCGGGCCTTCGCCTTCTTCAGCGACGCGGCGAACCTCGGCCGGATCACGCCACCGGAAGTCGCGTTCTCCATCCAGACGCCGCTGCCGATCGCGATGACCGCGGGAACGCTGATCGACTACACGATCGGGCTGCGGGGCATTCCCATGCGCTGGCGCACGCGCATCGAGCGATGGGTGCCGGATGAGGAGTTCGTGGACGTGCAGCTGCGCGGTCCGTACGCGCAGTGGGTGCACCGTCACTCGTTCACCGACGACGATCGTGGCGGCACCATCATCGAGGACGAGGTGCGATACCGGCTGCCACTGTTTCCGCTCGGGGAGATCGCGCATCCGCTCGTGCGGTACCAGTTGAGGCGCATCTTCTCGTACCGCACGGAGGCGGTGCGGCGACTGCTGGGTGTGCCGGGCCCCGCACTGGCCTCCGACACACCCAGCTTCGCGTGAGTCGCGCGCCCGCTGACGGGCTGACGGCCACCGGCCGTCAGCCCGTCAGCTCCTACAACGCGGCGAGCCGCGCCGCGAGCCCGTCGAGCTGGGCACGAAGCTCGGCGAGCCGTGCACGCGCATCACGCGTGACGCGCTGGTCCGCGCCCAGCGTCATGCCGTACAGGTAGCCGATGTGGGTGTCGAGGCCGGGCCGGCTGTAGCGCACCGTCGGCGTGAAGTATTCGCGCTCGATGGCCTCGAGGGCCTCGTTCCTTCCGGCGCCCGCCCGGGTGCGGGCCGCGCGCAGCTGTTCGGCGAACGCATTGGAGCGGCTGACGAGATCGCGCGCCTGGAGGTTGAAGGCGACCTGGTCTTCCATGACCTGCTGCGTGATGCCGTCGCGCAGGGTGCGCGGGTCGGCGCGCAGCACGAGCGGCTGCGTCGTGGTCTGCCCCGCCGCGGTGAGGCGCACGGTGTAGCGGCCGGGCGCGGCCATCGGTCCACCGCCGCCACGTCCGGCGCGCGCGCCGTTGAGCGGGCCGGGATACGTCATGTCCCAGATCCAGCGGTTCACGCCCGCGCGCGTGGAGAGGCGGGTGCCCGTGGTGTCGCTGCCGATGGTGCGGACCACGGCGCCCTTCGCGTCGAGCACCTCGAGCGTGACCGGCGCACCGGCGGCGCCGAGCCAGTAGTCGATCATCGCGCCCGCGGGGGGATACTGCGGCGCGTCGTCGCCGGGGCCGCGGTCGGACTCGGCACCGCCGAAGCCGGCGCGGTAGCGATAGCGGATCGCCTCGCGCGGAGCGAAGAGGTGCGCACCGCGCGCCGTGACCGCATCGGTGAGCTGGCGGAGCGGAGCGAGGTCGTCAAGGATCCAGAAGGCGCGCCCCTGCGTGGAGACCACGAGGTCGCCGCGATGCACGCGGAGGTCGGTGACCGGCGTGACGGGGAGGTTGAGCTGGAGGGGACGCCAGTTCGCGCCGTCGTTGAACGAGACGTACATGCCGAACTCGGTGCCGGCGTAGAGCAGGCCGGCGCGCTCGGGATCCTCGCGCACCACGCGCGTGGGCGCGTCCATGGGAATTCCGCTCCCGCTGCGCGTGAGCAGGGTCCACGTGGCGCCGTAATCCTCCGTCTTGTAGATGTACGGCTGGAAGTCGCCCAGGAGGTAGCGCAGCACCGCGACGTAGGCGGCGCCGGGGCGGTGCGGGGAGGGGTCGATGTTCTGCACCCGACCGCCGGCCGGGAGTCCCGGCGGCGTGACGCGCTTCCAGGTGCGGCCACCGTCGCGCGTGACGCTGATGGGGCCGTCGTTCGCACCCGCCCAGATGACGCCGGCGGCGATCGGCGACTCCCGGATGGAGTACAGCGTGGCGTACATCTCCTCACCCGTCACATCGATCGTCACCGGCTCGCCGGAGATCACGTCGCGGTAGCGGGGATCGTTGGCGGTGAGGTCGGGGCTGATCGTCTCCCACGTGGTGCCTTCATCGCGCGAGCGATGCACGAACTGGGAGCCGAAGTAGACGGTGTGCGGCTCGTGCGGCGACACCTCGAGGGGCGACACGCGCTGGAAGCGATAGCGGAGCGCGCTGTTGGGGTTGCCGTAGAGCGACTGCGCGCCGATCCACGACTGCTGCTCCTGGCCCGCGCGGAGGCTCATGCGGCTGAACTGGCCCTTGCACGCGCCGTAGACCGTGTCGGGGTTGGTGCGGTTCGGTGCCACCGGGCCCGTCTCGCATCCCGGGCCCTGTCGCCAGGACTGGATCGGCTCGTCGAGCGCGAGGGACGAGACCGGGAGCGACGGCACGATGAGCGTGCTGCCCTGATCCTGCTGCGCGCCGTACACGCGGTACGGATACTGGTTGTCCACCGTGACGCCGTAGATCTCGGCCGTGGGCTGGTTCTGCTGGGTGCTCCAGGTGAGGCCGCCATTGACGGAGACGTTGGCGCCCCCGTCGTTCCCCTGGATCATCACGTTCCCGTCGCGCGGGTTGATCCACATGTCGTGGTTGTCGCCGTGCGGCGTGCGCATCGTGCGGAAGGTGCGGCCGCCATCGGTGGACTTCCAGAAGCTCTCGGCGCCCGCGTACACGACGTCGGCATTCGTGGGGTCGGCGTCGACGTTGTCGTAGTAGAAGGGGCGCGTGATGAGGCCCGGCGTGGTGTTGACGAGCGACCAGTGCTCGCCCGCGTCGTTGCTGCGATAGAGGCCGCTGCCGGGCTTGGCCTCCACCAGCGCGTACACGCGC
>JAQBPZ010000032.1 GCA_028287225.1 Gemmatimonadota bacterium | reverse complement strand
CGACCTGTCCGCCCGCGTCGCCGACGGCTCGCTCCCCCTGGCGCACCTCGGCCGGTTGTCGGACGACGCGATCATCGAGCACCTCGTGCAGGTGAAGGGGATCGGCCGCTGGACGGTGCAGATGTTCCTGATGTTCCGGCTTGGACGGCCGGACGTGCTCCCCGAGCTGGACCTCGGCGTGCAGAACGCCATCCAGCGGGCGTACGGCCTGGACAGGCGGCCGAGCCCGAAGGACGTCCTGCGCATCGGCGCGCCGTGGCGTCCGTGGGCGTCCGTTGCGAGCTGGTACCTCTGGCGGTCGCTGGAGAACGGGGACGGCCAGCTGGGCGAGTGACCGGCACCCGTCGTCGTCCATCGTGGCCGCGACCGTGCAATGGAAGGCGGGCGCCGGCCGGCGGCACGGCCGTCGGCCTCGCGCGGAACAGTCGCCGCGTGCTAGTGTTCACCTGAGGTGGTCCGGGCATCACGCCCGCGTCCGCCGTCGATCTTTGCAAGGCTCCCACGCGGGCCACCGAGGCAGGTTTCCATGAGCTTTCATCCCAACGACATCCGGCGCCGCGGCATCGCCGCCAACGTGATGATCGCCGGGATGCTGTTCTTCCTCACCGCGGGGTTCTTCCGCAGCCAGGTGGTACAGCACCAGAAGTACACGCTGCAGGCCGAGACGAACCGGCTGCGCGAGATCCCGCTGCCGGCGCCGCGCGGCGTGATCAAGGACCGCAACGGCAAGGTCATTGCCGACAACGTGATCGGCTATTCGGTGTCCATCCTGGCGCCCAAGGAGGATTCGCTGCGCGCCGTGATGCAGCGCCTCGCCGGCACCATCACGATGACGCCCGCGCAGATCGAGCAGGCGATGCGCCGCTTTCGCCGCGCGCCCGGCCGCCCCACCGTGGTGATCCCGGATGCCACGTTCGACATCGTGAGCGTGCTCGAGGAGCACCGGACGCAGTTCCCGGGGCTGATCATCCAGAGCGCGCCCCGCCGCTTCTATCCGGACGGCGACATCGTCGCCGCCTTCATGGGCTACACGGGCGAAGTGAGCGAGGCCGAGCTGGCCAGGGCCGTGGACAGCGCCGACTACAAGGCGGGGCAGCAGATCGGCAAGCAGGGGCTGGAGAAGCAGTACGAGTCGGTCCTTCGCGGCAAGGAGGGCAGCCAGTTCGTGGAGATCGACGCGCGCGGCCGCATCGTGCGGCAGACCGGCGCGCGTCCCGACCTCGCGCCGGTGGCGGCCCCCGAGCTCCGGACGAACATCGACATGAGCCTCCAGCGCGTGGCCGCGAGCCTGTTCGGCGACACGCTGCAGGGCGGCGTGGTGGCGATGGACCCGCGCACGGGCGAGGTGCTCGCGCTCGTGAGCGCGCCGAGCTTCGACGTGAACCGCTTCACCGGGGGCATCGCCGCGTCGTACTACGATTCGCTGCGCTCGGATCCGCGGCGCCCGCTCTACAACAAGGCGCTCCAGGGACAGTATCCGCCCGGCTCCACCTTCAAGCTGGCCACCACGGTGCTCGGCCTGGAGAAGGGACTCGTGAGCATGAACGCGCACATGCCGGTGACGTGCACGGGCGGCCTCCAGTACGGCTCGCGCTACTTCCACTGCGACGGCAAGCACGGGAGCCTCGACCTCGCGCACGCCATCGCGGTGTCGTGCAACACGTACTTCTTCCAGCTCGGCCTCAAGATCGGCCTCACGCAGCTGCTGGCGGGTGGCGTGGAGCTCGGCTTCCGCGAGAAGGCGGGGATCGACCTGCCCGAGGAGCGGCGCCCGCTCTGGCCCGAGACGCAGGACTACTTCAATCGGCGCTACGGCAAGGGCAACTGGACGCAGTCGGTGACGCTCAACCTCGCCATCGGCCAGGGCGAGAACTCGCAGACCATCCTGAACATGGCGCGCTTCTACTCGGCGCTGGCGACGGATGGCAAGGCGGCGCGGCCGATGGTCGCGAAGGGCACCCCGGAGCGGAAGCAGATCTTCAACCTCACCTCGGAACAGCTCGAGGGCGTGCGGGCGGCGCTAGCGAACGTGGTGGAGAGCGGCACCGCGCAGCGCGCGCAGATCACCGGCGTGGTGCTCGCCGGCAAGACCGGCACGGCGCAGAGCGGCAAGTATGCCGCGAACGGCAAGGAGCTCAACTTCGCCTGGTTCGTGGGCTTCGCGCCGGCGGACAACCCGAAGATCGTCGTGGCCATGATGACGGAGTACGTGCCCTTCCAGGGCGCCACGACGGCCACGATGGCCTCGAAGATCATCGAGGCGTACCTGCACGTGAAACCGGTCGTGAAGCTCGCGGAAGGCGCGATCTAGCGGGAGGGTATCGCGTGATGGCGCTGGCTCGTCCTGCGGCTGTGATGACCCTTCGAGCCGACGTCCGGCGCTTCGCGCACCGCGCGGTAGTTCTCGCGGGCCTCGCCGCCATCGCGGCCTGCCAGGAACCGGCTCCCCCCGATCCCAAGCTCGGGATGCTGACCTCGGCGCGCGACTCCATGGCGACCGCCGCCGAGATCCGGGCGTCGCTCTCGGGCGGCAGCGCGCCGGGCCAGGAGGCATACACCTACCGCGGCTTCTTCGCGGGCATGTCGCGCGGGCGGCTGGACTCCATGCTCGCGACCGCGCGCCTCCCGGACGACAGCGCCACGTGCCAGCCGTCGGAGCGGAAGCCCGGGGAGCTCCGCTGCTCGTGGGCCGGCACCCTCGGCGCCGATCGCGCGCGGCTGCGCCTCGAGGTGACGTACGCCGCTCCGGGCGCGGACAGCGCCCGCGTCGCGCGCGAGATCATCGTGACACGGCAGCTCCCGCTGAACGTCGACGGCGTGCAGGTTGCCGCCGCGCTCGCGGATGCCTTCGAGCGGCAGACGACCCTGCTCGACTCGCGCGACGCCTCGTACGGCCGACATCAGGCGCACATCCGCATGGGCACGCTCAACGGCACCCGGGCGCACTACGCGGAAGTGAACGTGACGGCGCACGAGGGACGGGAAGAGCTGACGGTCAGGCTCGGGAGAGGAGCGCAGAAGTAGAAGCGGCAGCCGGGCGGCACGTCGCTGCGCTCGTGCCTGTCGCGGGCGCAGGGTCTCGCCGCCCTCAATTCGCCCTTGCCTCGCCGTCTGTACAGGTCCCGGCGCCTCGCCGCCCGCTAATTTGTTCGTATGCTCGTGACCAACGACGACACGGAGAAAGCCCGGCAGTACGCCATCATGCGCGGCCGGGCCACCCTGCTGCTCGCGGGGTTCGCCGTGCTGTTCGTCGTCACGGCGGTGTGGGCGCACTTCCATCCGGGCGTGTCCCCGTTCTGGATCGGCCTGCTGCGGGCGACCTCCGAGGCGGCGATGGTGGGCGGGGTCGCGGACTGGTTCGCCGTCACGGCGCTGTTCCGGCACCCCATGGGCATCCCGATCCCCCACACGGCCATCGTCGCCCAGCGGAAGGACCGCATCGGACGCAGCCTCGGCAACTTCGTGGGCAACAACTTCCTGGCGCGCGACGTCATCGCCCGCCAGCTCGCCGGCATGCGCCTCGGCGAGCGCGCCGCCCGGTGGCTCTCGGAGCCCGAGCACCAGGAGCGACTCGCCCGCGCCCTCGCCGGCGGCGTCGCCCGGGCGGCGGAATCCATTCCCGACGACGAGCTGCGCGACTCGGTGCACGTCGCGCTCGTGGGACAGCTCCGCAAGGCGCACGTCGCGCCGCTCCTCGGCGACCTCCTCCGCCTGGCGACCACCGACGATCGCCATCAGGAGATGCTCGACCGGCTCGTGAAGCTCGTGAGCCGCATCGTCCACGACAACAAGGACCTGATCCGCCATCGCATCGCCGAGGAGAGCCCGTGGTGGGTCCCGGGTGCGGTCGACGACAAGCTCTACCAGAAGATCGTCGCCGGCATCGAGCACACCCTGGCCGAGGTGACGGCCGACGACGAGCATCCGCTGCGCGAGCAGTTCGACCACGCCCTGCGCGACTTCGTGGAGAAGCTGCACAACAGTCCCGAGACGATGGCACGCGCCGAGGCGATCAAGGAGCGGCTCCTCGCGCACCCCGCCGTGTCCGAGCTGTCCGGGGCGCTCCTCGGCACGGCACGCGCCGCGCTCGGCAGGTACGCGGGCCCGGACGCACCGTCGCCCGAGCCGCTGCGTCGCGCCCTCGGCGCGGTGGCCGAGCGGGCGCTGGGGAACGAGAGCCTGCTGCGCGAGGTAGATGAGAGCGTCGAGCGGCTCGTGCTCGGCGTCGTCGACCAGTACCGGCCCGAAGTGGCTGCCCTGATCGCGCGCACCGTGGAGGGATGGGATGCGACCGAGGCGTCGCGGAAGATCGAGGTCCAGATCGGCCGCGACCTCCAGTTCATCCGGATCAACGGCACGCTGGTGGGCGCCCTCGTCGGCCTCCTCCTCTACCTCGTGACCGTCCTCGTCGGCTGAGCGTCGCTCATCAAGGCCCGTGACAGAGAGACCGTCGCCGCATCCCCCCAGGGAGATCCCGTGATTCGCCGCACCGCGCTTGCCATCCTGCTGGTCCCGACCCTCCTCTCCGCCCAGACGCGCCAGGAATACGCCGCGCGGCGGCTCACGCTCGAGACCAAGCTGCCCCTCGACGGCGTTCTCGTCGCGCTCGGCGCGCAGGAGCCGACGCAGGACTACCTGTCGTTCACGCAGGCCCCGTCGTTCTACTGGCTCACCGGGTTCCGCGAGCCGGATGCCGCGCTCGTGATGGTGAAGAAGGGTGGCCAGATCATCTCCAGCACGATGTTCGTCAACCCGAGCCAGCCGAGCCGCGAGGTGTGGACCGGCCACCGCGCCGGTCTCGAGGGCGTGTACGAGCTGACCGGCATCCGCGGGCGCGCGACGAACGACCTCACGGGCGTGCTCGACTCGCTCGCGAAGACCGGCCTGCCGATGCAGTTCGTCGGCGACCTCGGCCTGCGCGAGGCGGACGACGAGACGGGGCCCGCTCGGCTCACGCGCACCGCCGACGAGCAGCTCGTGGACCGCCTTCGCCGTCGCAACCCGAACGCGAAGATCAGCGTCGTGAACGACGTGGTGGAGCAGATGCGGGGCACCAAGAGCGCGTCGGAGATCGCGAACATCCGGCAGGCGGTGGACATCACCGCGCTCGCGCACAAGGAAGCGATGACGGCGGTGCAGGCGGTGCGCAACGAGTTCGAGCTCCAGGCGCTCATCGAGTTCACCTTCCGCCGCAATGGCGCGGAGCGGCCGGCGTTCTCCACCATCGTGGGCTCTGGCCCCAACTCCACCACGCTGCACTACAACGGCAACGACCGCTTCATCGACATCAACGACATGATCGTGATGGACATCGGCGCGTCGTACCGGGGCTATGCCGCCGACATCACGCGCACGGTGCCGGCGAGCGGCCACTTCTCCACCTCGCAGCGCGACATCTACACCCTGGTGCGCGAGGCGCAGTCCGCCGCGGAGCGCCAGATCCGCCTCGGGGCGCCGTCACGCCTGATGAACGACAGCGCCGACGCAGTGCTCGCGCGCGGCCTGGCCCGCCTGCACCTCATCGATTCGCCCGACGCCACCTACGACTGCAGCACGGGCCCGACGCCCCGCCAGTGCCCGCAGTTCCGGATGTACTACATGCACGGGCTGGGACACGGCATCGGCCTCGAGGTGCACGATCCCGACCAGTATTCCTACACCTCGGTCCTCAGCCCGGGCAGCGTGTTCACCCTGGAGCCGGGCATCTACGTGCGCGAGCACGTCCTGGAGGAGATGCCGCGCACGCCACGGAACCAGGAGATCGCCGCGCGGCTCCGCCCCATGGTGCAGTTCTACAAGAACATCGGCGTGCGCATCGAGGACGACTACCTCGTGACCGAGCGCGGCATGGAGTGGCTCTCGAAGAGCGTGCCACGCGAGATCCCCGAGATCGAGGCGCAGATGCGGCTGCCGTGGACGGGGCCGGCGAAGCGTGACCGCGAGCTGGTGGACCGCTACCGCGAGCCGTAGTGGACGACCGCATGCGGCCGCGCGCCGCGCGGCTCACGCTCGCGGCGGCGCTCGGCCTCACCACGCTCGTCGTCGCGCTCGCGGTGCTCCAGGCGCGCGGCTGGAACGGCAGCGTGAACGCGGACGGGGTGAGCTACCTCGACCTCGCGCGGCAGTACGCGAACGGCGACATCGGCGCAATCACGAACGGCTACTGGAGCCCGCTCTACCCGCTGCTGCTGGGCGTGGTCCAGGGTGGCGCGCGCCTCCTGGGCGCCGGCGCGCCGGAGATGCTGCTCGTGCTCGCCACGAACCTCGTGATCTTCGCCGCGGCCACGCTGTCGGTGGTGCGACTCGCGCGCGTGCTCGCGTCGTCTCCCGCGCGTGACGCCACGCCGGCGAGTGGCGCGGTGGTGCTGGCGCGCGGACTGGCGGCGGGTGCGCTCTGCATCTGGATGCTCCTGCGGATGATCACCGCCACCGCCATCACGCCGGACGCGCTGCTCACGATCTGGCTGTTCCTCGCCTCGGCCGACATCGTCGAAGCGGGCACCGAGGAGCCGAGCGTGCGCCGGCACCTGCGGTTCGGCGCGGTGCTGGCGCTCGGCTACTGGACGAAGGCGGTGTTCCTCCCCGTGGCGCTCGTGGCGCTGGTGGCATACGTGGTGGCCACGCCGAAGGCGTGGCGACGACGGGCGACGACGCGCGCGCTTATCCCGCTGATGCTGATCGCGCTGCCGCTGGTGGCCGTGCAGTCATGGACCCAGGGCCGGCCGTCGTTCGGCGAGACGGGACGCCTGAACTACCGCTGGTACGTTGGCAACCTGCCGCACGCGCCGCCGCTGCACGAGCGGGTGGAGGAGACCCGGAAGCGCGTGCAGCGCGGCGAGGCGGCGGCCGTGGCGCTCGCCTCCGCGCCGGGCGGCGTGCTCTTCACCGGCGCGCCTGCGGGCTCGTTCGCGTACTGGTACGATGCCTCGCGCTACGAGCCGCGCGCCGGCGCACCCTTCTCGCTCAGGGCACAGTGGGACGTGGTGGTGTTCAACGCCCACTGGTTCCGCGTCACCGCGGGTACGTTCGCGCTGTTCGCGGTCGTCGGCGCAGCGGCGGCCGCCGGCCGCGCCACGGTGCGGCCACGGCGCCTGCTCGCCATGCTTCCCGCCGCCACGATGCTCGCGCTCTATGCGATGACGCATCCCGAGGGCCGACTCGGTGCGCCGGCGATCGCCTGCCTGCTGCTCGTCGTCGTGCATCTCGCGGACGCGGGACCGCCGGGGCGTCGGCGTCCGCTGCTCGTGGTGGAGTGCATCGCGCTCGTGCTGCTCTCGGTCGTCGCGCTGGGCCGCACGGCCAAGCGCATCCCGACCGGCGCGGTCACCGCGCGCGCGCCGGCCCCCTCTGC
>JAQBPZ010000030.1 GCA_028287225.1 Gemmatimonadota bacterium | reverse complement strand
CCCGGGAATGGGTCCTCTGCGCCCTCGCTCCTGTCCTCTGCGGCCTCTGCGTTGAAGCAGTTTTGCCGGCGCTGGAGTCGCTGGCGATCATGCTCGAGGAGTGAGGCGTCGAGAAGGCATTCAACGGCAACGGCATTTTACCACGGAGGTCGCAGAGGACACGGAGGAACTGCATGGCTTCTGCCTCCGTGTCCTCCGTGTCCTCCGTGACCTCTGTGGCTTGAATGCCGTTGCCGTTGCAGTTGCTCTCGCAGGCGGCGTTGGTCGTCGGCGCTAACCGGACGTGAGCTGCGCCTCGACGTACGCCGTGAGCTCGTCGAAGCTGCGCGCCACGTACTCGGCCTCGCTCGGCCCGCCGCTGCGGACGACGTCGAGCCGGACCGCGCGGAAGCCGGCCGCCAGGGCGCCGCGGACGTCGGTGCGCTCGTTGTCGCCCACGTGGAGGATCTCCCCCGGGAGAACGCCGAGGCGCGCGAGCGCCGCCGCGAAGATCTCCGGGCGCGGCTTCGCGTGGCCCACGTCCATGGAGTAGATCGTCGCGGCGAAGAACTCACGCGCGCCGTCCTTCTCCAGCAGCCGGTCCTGGGCCCGGCCGGACGCGAAGCCCGTGTCGCTGATGATCAGGAGCGGCAGGCGCCGCGCGAACGCCCGCAGCATCCCCCATGCGCCCGGCAGCATGGCCGGCGGCAGCATGAGCAGCGCGTTGTCCACGGCGTCCGCCGCGGCGGCCACGTGCTCGCAGTCCGCGCGGGGCGTCAGGGCGGCCTGCTCGAGGATCCAGTGCAGCCGGTCGTCGGTGGAGTACCCGCGATGCTGCTCGCTCCACCACCGCTCGGCCTCGTGTCCGGAGGCGTCGTAGAGGGCGCGCAGCTGCGCCTCGGGCAGGGTGCGGCCGTACGCGCCGAGGAGCGCGCCGACCGCCGACCGGCGCAGGGCCACGCGCTCCGGACGCACGCCGCCCTCGTACAGGGTGTCCCAGTAGTCGAACGTCAGGGCGCGAAGCATCGCGCGCGTCCGGGGTTCGGGACGGCCCCGGCTCAGCGGGTCGGGCGGCCGGGCGGAGTGTCGCTCCTGAAGACGTCGCGATTGAGCTGCACGTACTGCTTCAGCTGCACCGGCACATCCTCTTCGGGGAAGATGGCCGTGACGGGGCACTCCGGCTCGCACGCCCCGCAGTCGATGCACTCATCCGGATTGATGAACAGCTGATCCGGACCTTCGTAGATGCAGTCGACCGGACAGACGTCGACACACGCCTTGTCCTTGGTATTGATGCAGGCTTCGGTAATGACGTAGGGCATTGCTCGCCTCGGAAATTGCTGCGAAGTACGGCGTTCCGATCAAGATAACGCGAATCAGCGCCAGGGGGGGAGGTCGCCCTGCTTGCGCTTCAGATCCGGGTTGCGGCGGTAGAGCGTGCAGGTGCGCCCGATCGTCTGCACCACGTCGGCGCGGAGCTTCTCGGCGATGGCGTGGGAGGCGTCCTTCGCCGAGACGTCGGTGGTCTTCGCGAGGGCCACCTTCACCAGCTCGTGGGTGCGGAGCGCGTCGTCGAGCGCCTGGAAGAGCGAGTCGGTGAGGCCCTGATGCCCCACGTGCACGAGAGGGCTCAGGTGGTGCGCTTCGGCGCGCAGCTCAGCGCGTTCCTTGGACGAGATCGGCATGACCGGCAGCAGCGTGCGAGAGAAGGAAGAGCGGATACGGGTTGATCGGCTCGCCGTCCCAGTACTTCCCGTCGGGCGGCATGCGCATGACCTGAAAGTGCAGGTGCGGCGTGTCCCTGGGCGCGTTGCCCGTGGTACCGACGAAGCCGAGGGTGTCGCCGCGAGCAATGCTCGCCCCCTGCGCCAGGCCAGGCTGGTACGCATCCAGATGCGCATAGTAATACACGACCCGGCCTTGCGGATCGGTGGCGTAGATCGTGTTCCCGCCAAGCGCGTTCACGCTGACCCTGAGCACCCGCCCGCTGTCGGCGGCCAGCACCGGCGTCCCGCGGGGCGCCAGGATGTCCAGCGCCCGATGGATGCGCCCGCTGCTCCGCCCCTCGTCGAAGGTGTCCTGCAGCTGCGCCAGTGTCTTGCCGGCCACGGGGATCGTCATGCCACGGGCGACGATGTAGCTCACCGCCTCCGTACCGGACACCGCGGTGCGGCCCAGTGCCGAGCCCGCCTGCACGACGCGAGGCGCAGTGGACGCGGGAACGGGCGCCGGCGCCACGGAGAGCTGTCGGGTGCAGGCGCCAAGGCCGAGCGCGAGCAGCAGGGGGAGGGAGAATTGGCGCATCAGTGATGTGACGCGCTGAAAAGCGACGAGTAACGGGTAACGAGTAATCTGCAGGGCAGCCTCCCGGGCGGATGTCACCCCGCACGAGCCCCGACGCTGCGCGCGGGGCAAACTCCGCGAGTTTCGGGATCTACTGTCCCTTGTTCATGGCTGGCCCAAAGCACGGGAGAGCAGATCCCGACACTCGGTCGCTGCGCTCCCTCCTGCGGGATGACAGACGCCCGGGACGCCCCTCGACTTACTCGTTATTCGTTACTCGTTCTTCAGTTCGGCACCAGCAGCACCTTCCCCGTCGTCTCGCGCGCCTGGAGGGCACGGTGCGCCTCGCGCGCGTCGGCGAGCGGCACGTCGCGGTCGATGCGCAGGCGGAGCGAGCCGTCGCGGATCCAGCCGAGCACGTCCCCCGCGCGACGTCGCAGCTCGTCGGGCGTGGCGACGTAGTGCGCGAGGGTCGGCCGCGTGAGGTAGAGCGAGCCCTTGGGGTTGAGGATGCCGGGATCGAAGGGAGGCACCGGACCGCTCGACTGGCCGAAGAGGGCCAGCAGGCCGCGCGGGCGAAGGCAGTCGAGGCTCCCGTTGAAGGTGGTGGCCCCGACGGAATCGTACACCACGTCCACCCCGGCCCCGCCGGTGATGCGCCGCACCTCGGCCACGAAGTCCTGCCTGGTGTACAGGACCACCTCGTGACAGCCGGCCTCGCGCGCGAGCGCGGCCTTCGCGTCGGTGGAGACGGTGCCGATCACGAACGCGCCGCGCGCGCGGGCGATCTGCGCGAGCAGCAGGCCGACGCCGCCCGCGGCGGCGTGGATCAGGCACCGGTCGCCCGGCTGGAGCGCATGCGTCGACGTCGCCAGGTAGTGCGCGGTCATCCCCTGCAGCATCGCCGCTGCCCCCTCGCGCGCGGTGATCCCCTCGGGAAGCACGACGAGCTGATCGGCCCTGGCCGTCGCCAGATCGGCGTACGCCCCCGCGAAGCCGGTGGACGCCACCCGGTCGCCCACACGGATGTCGCGCACGTTCTCGCCAATCGCCACCACCGTGCCGGCGGCCTCGCTGCCGGGCGTGAATGGCAGGGGCTTCTTGTACAGCCCCATCCGGAAGTAGACGTCGATGAAGTTGACGCCGATGGCCTCGAGCCGGACGAGCGCCTCGTCGGCGCCGGGCTGCGGGTCGTCGATGTCGGCGATGGTGAGGACCTCGGGGCCGCCGAGCCGGGACACACGAATGGCGCGCATGAGCAGAAAATAGCGAGTTGTTCTCTACCCTCCCAGCTCGCTCATCGGCGGGTAGCCGCGCTGCTTCCGGCCTTCGTCGGCCTCGTGCTTCGCGGTGGTCTTGTAGAGCTCGAAGCGCCCGTCCATCGCATGGGGCGCTACGCGGAAGCGTAGCGCATCCATCTCCAGCGCGCCCATGGGGCGGAAGCCGCGCGCGACCTTGAGGTTCTGGCGCAGCACCTTCATGGAGTCGATGCCGCTGACCGTGACCGCCACGGGCAGGCTCATGGCGTAGCGGAGGGCCTCGGCGGCCTTCACGACGCGCGCCTTCACCGGCTGTCCTTCGCCACTCATGCTCTTCATGCCGATGGCGGTGATGCTCTGCCGTGCCAGCTCGGGCAGCACCTGCTGTTCGAAGCTGCGGAAGGTGGCGTCGAAGCAGTTGAGGGGCAGCTGGCAGCTGTCGAAGGGATAGCCGTACGACAGCATCTGCAGGTGCAGGGCGGGGTCCTTGTGGCCGGTGAACCCGACGAAGCGCACGAGTCCCTTCTCTCGTGCGCGGTCGAGCGCCTCGATCACGCCGCCCTTCATGAAGTGGCGCTCCGGGTCGCCGGCGTACGCCACCTCGTGCACCTGCCACAGGTCGAGGTAGTCGGTCTTCAGGCGTCGCAGCGATTCCTCGAGCTGCCGCATGGCGGTCTTCGCGTCGCGCCCGTGCGTGCAGACCTTGGTCATGAGGAAGACCTGCTGGCGGCGCCCGCCGGCGAGCGCCTTGCCGAGGCGCACCTCGCTCTTCCCTTCGTGGTATTCCCAGGCGTTGTCGAAGAAGGTGATGCCGGCGTCGATCGCGGCGTGTACCAGCGCGGTGCTCTCGCGCTCCGAGCCTGCCAGGCCCAGGTGGAAGCCGCCCATGCCGAGCGCGGAGACGGTCGCCCCGGTGCGGCCGAAGGGGCGCCGGGGGATCTCGCCCGGCGTGAGGCGGAGCGTGGTGCGTGTCGAGACGTGCGGCGGGCGAATGGTTCGAGTCGCGGGCATTCGATCCTCGCCGAGCGTTAGGGGTGGTAGAGAGTGGGCCGGTGTTGGCGGCGACGGTGTCGGGGGTGCTGCAGGAAGCGAACCTCGCCCGCTGTTGCGTGTGGGGCGGCGCGGCTAGCTTTCGCACCGATCCCGCGACCCGACCCTGGAGAGACTCGCATGCACGACGCACCCACGCCGCACGCCGGACGCTACATCCCCTTCAAGCGCGAGGGCTGGGGCGTTGCGGCCTTCGTCTGCTTCCTCGCCCTGGTGACGGCGGCTGCGGCGACGTACGTGCACAAGCGCACGTTCCTTCAGCCCACCGACGTGCGCATGCATGCCGCGGGGACCGCGGGCGGGAACACGGGGCACTGAACGTGACCTGCGTCACAAATCCGTCGTGACGCAGCGCCAAACGTTTATTTTCTGTAAGTTGTTCCTGGACAGCGATTTACAGCCGTTCTGACCGGCGGGCTCGGCCGGAAGTCGGTACGATATTCGCAGCGCGCATCGGGAACCCCGTTCATTCCGGAGAACCGATGCCAGTTTCCACCAGAACGTTGACCGCCTGTGCGGTCGCCATGCTCTCGCTCAGCGCCTGCGCCACGAAGGGCGCGCTGCGACAGGGGCTCGAGGACGAGCGGTCGGCGCGCATCGCCGCCGACAACGAGCAGCGGGCCGAGATCGCCGCGCTGCGCACCGACCTGCGTGGGCTGCGGACGGAGTTCGGCGCCCGCATCGCCGAAGTGGCGGACGGGCTGCAGTTCGCCTTCCCGGTGCACTTCGCCTACGACGATGCGACGGTGCGCTCCGCCGACCATGCCGCGCTCGACCGCTTCGCCACGGTGGTGCAGCGCCACTATCCCGGCGCGAAGATCACCGTGGAGGGCTTCGCCGATCCGGCCGGCAGCGCGCAGTACAACCTCGCGCTCTCGCAGCGACGCGCCGAGGCCGTGCGCCGCTACGTGAACGCCCGCGGGATCGACCCGTCGCTCGTGAACGCGGTGGGGTATGGCAAGAGCCGCCTCGTCCGGCGCGATGCGGCGCGTGCAATGCCCGGCGCGGAGCTCAACCGGCGCGTCGTGTTCGTGGTGGAGACGCCGGCGAACGCCGTCCGGACGATGGCCATGAAAACAAACGAGTAACGAGTAAGCCGAGAGGCGTCCCGAGCGTCTGTCACCCCGCACGAGCATCGCGAGGGTCGGGGCCTCGCGTCCCGTGCTCGTGGCCAGCCCCAGTCACGGGATGCCATGCCCCGACAGCCTTCGGCTGCGGGGTGACACCGCCGCCGGGAGACGCTCCTGTTACTCGTTACTCGTTACTCGTTACTCAGTTCTCGTTACTCGTCGCTCGCTCCACCAGCGCCACGAGCTCCTCGACCGTGGAGCGCCCCTTGTCCCGGGCGTACCAGGCACGCACCTCGCGGTACTTCGCCTCCTGCTCCAGCGCCTTGCCCGGGCCCATGACCCAGGCCTGCAGCGCGGCCGGCCGCGGTCCCCACCAGCCGACCTCGTTCCACTCCTCGTCCAGCACGATCACCACGGGGATCGACCGTGACGTCCCGGTGAGGTGCGTGTCCATGAGGTCCAGGTTCCGGTCGCGCGCCAGCACGCGCACGTCGGCGTTCGGGGCGAGCTCGGCGAGCCGTGCCACGAGCGGCACGGAGTTCACCGCGTCGCCGCACCAGTCCTCGCTCAGCACCAGGAAGTGCCACGCGCCACCGAGCGCGGCGAGCCGGTCCACGAGGTCGGCCTCAACCTCGCTGCGGCGCCACACCGAGGCCCACAGCTCCTCGTGCTTCGTGACGGTGGCGAGCATCTCGCCGAACTCCATGGCGCCGAGGTAGCGCGCGCGCATCGTGGCGGCGTCGATGGTGGGCGCGGTGGGCGCGGTGGGCGCGGTGGGCGCGTGAGTGGTCGTCGATCGGGTGTCAGTCATGCCGGACGAATCCGAGGTGCGCGTCGCACGTTCCGCGGCCTGCTTTCCCGCGGCGCGCGGATCGGCTACTCTCCGCACGTGCCTCACACCCCCGACCAGCGCGCCCTCGACGGCGCCGTGCACGCCGCCCCGGACGGCGCGCTCCGAATCGGCGCCGCGGCGTCGCTCGCGTCGCTCGCCGCGGACCCCGTGGTGCGCGAGCGATTCCCGGCGCTCGCCCTGGCCTGCGAGTCGCGCGATGCCGACCGCACGCTCGGCGACGACCTCGCTCAGCGGGGCCGCTGCCGCTATCTCCAGGACGGGGCGCCCTGCCTGAAGAACGGCGGCACCACCTGCTTCGCGGTGGACGGCGAGAACCGCTACCTCGCGATCGTCGAGGGTGGGCCGAGCTGGATCATCCATCCCTCGGAGGCCGGCGTGGCGCTCGCCGCGCTCGACGCGACGATCGAGATCGATGGACGTTCGGGCAGGCGCACGGTTCCCGCCACGGAGTTCTTCGTCCTGCCCACGCAGCGCCTGGATGGCGAGACGGTGCTCGCCGACGACGAGCACGTGGCGGCCGTGCACCTGCCCGCAAGCTCGGCACACGGTGCTCAGCGGTTCACCACGGCGCGCGACGACGCTGGGCTCGTGCTCGTGAGCCTCGCCGCGGTCCGGCGTCGCGACGGTGACGTACGGCTCGTGCTCGGCCGCGTCTCGCCCCGCCCGTATCGGGTGTATGGCTCCGTGGAGGAGGAAACGACCGCGGGCGGCCTCGACGAGGACACGATCGAGGGGCTCGCCGTGCGCGCGATGCTGGACGCCGTGCCGCTCTCGGAGAACGGCTACAAGCTCGAGCTGGCGGAAGGACTGCTGCGCGACGCGATTCGCGCGCTGTCGGTGGAGGCGTGACGGACGCCGCGCCGCTCGCCGCCGTCT
>JAQBPZ010000026.1 GCA_028287225.1 Gemmatimonadota bacterium | reverse complement strand
AGCCGGGGCGCCCGCGGACGGCGTGCTCGTCGCGGCCGGGGTCTGGCTGGCGGCCGCGTTGGCGGCGGCCGTGTCCGTCGCAGGCTGCTTCTCGCCGCCACAGGCACCAAGGACTGCCGCGCTCGCGAGGAGCGTAATTCCGTAGAACCGCATGTCTGAAGACCTCCAGAAAACTTGATCGTGAAGTACGTGGCCGCGGGGCCCCGCGACCTATTGTGAATTTATTCACAAGCGGCCGCCAAAGCAATTCGTCCCGCCACCTCAGTGGGAATGCCATCCTCCGATGCACACCCCGCGCCGCGCGGTTGACCGGAGCGGGGTGCCTCCCCTAGGTTGAAGCCATGCGCACCACCGGCTCCCTCTCCCACCACGGGCACCATCACCACGGCCACACCGGCCGGGGCGAGGCGCGCGTGCACGGGTAGACGGCAGAACCGCTCTCTCCCGGCATACCCGCCGATCGGCCCCGGCCCGTCCCCATGGACGGGCCTTTTTTCATCCCCCCCGCGCTTCGCGCCGGCGGATCCAGGAACTCCAACAGCGCCTCGCGGCCTTCCCGTCATGCTACGCATCGCAATGCCCAACAAGGGCCGCCTCTCCGAGGACGCCCGTGAGCTCTTCACCGACGCCGGCCTCGAGATCCGCGCCGCCGGCCCCCGCGCCCTCACCGCCTCCCTCGGCGGCGAGTTCACCGCCCTCTTCGTCCGTGCCCAGGACATCCCCGAGTTCGTCGCCGACGGCGCCGCCGACGCCGGCGTGACCGGCCTGGACCTCGTGCAGGAGTCCGGACGCACGCTCCACGAGCTCGCCGACCTCCAGTTCGGCCGCTGCCGCCTGGCGGTGGCCATCCGCGAGGACAGCGGGATCACCAGCGTGGACGACATCCCGGACGGCACGCGCATCGCCACCGTGTTCCCGCGGATCACGGAACGCTGGTTCTCCGCCCGCGGCCGCCGCGTGGAGATCGTCCCCGTCTCCGGCGCCGCCGAGATCGCCCCGCACATCGGCATCGCGGACATCATCGTGGATCTCGTCTCCACCGGCTCCACCCTCCGCGTGAACGGTCTCCGCGAGATCGCGACGGTGCTCGAGTCCAGCACCCGCCTGGTGGTGGCGCCCGGCGCCCGCACAGACGCCGGCCGCGCCCGCGCCCTCGACGAGCTCGTCGCCGCGCTCGGCAGCGTGCTCGCCGCGCGCGGCAAGCGCTACGTCATGGCGAACGTGCCGCGCGCCCGGCTGGACGACGTCAAGCGCGTGGTGCCCGGCCTCAACGGCCCCACGGTGATCGACATCATGAACGGCGGCGCCTTCGTCGCGGTGCACGCCGTGGTGGCCGCCGCCACGATCTACCGCACCATCGCCGACCTCAAGGCCCTCGGCGCCGAAGGGATCCTGGTCACCAGGATCGAGAGGCTCATGGCATGACCCTCCGCATCCGCTGGCGATCCGGCATCGCCACCCTGTCGGCCGCCGACCGGCGCAGCCTCATGGATCGTGCGACGTCGGGCGACGACACGATCCGCGAGCGCACCGCCGCCATCATCCTGCGGGTCCGCCGCGAGGGCGACACGGCGCTGCGCATGATGGCCCGCGAGTTCGATCGCACGGCCATCGAGGCGCTTGAGGTTCCATCCAGCGCCTGGCAGCGCGCGCTCGACTCCCTGGCTCCCGCCCTGCGCGCCGCGATCGAGCGTTCGGCGGCGAACCTGCGCACGGTCCACGAGGCCTTCGCACCGGTGGCGCACGAGACGAGCAGCGAGCGCGGCATCACCATCGGCCGGCGCCCCGACCCGCTGGGCCGCGTCGGGGTCTACGCGCCGGGCGGCCGCGCCGCCTACCCGAGCAGCGTCCTGATGGGCGTGGTCCCCGCGCGCGTCGCCGGCGTCGGCGAGGTGATCGTCTGCAGTCCGCCGACCCAGGGGACGGGTCTCCCATCCGGCGTCGTGCTCGCCGCGGCACGGATCGCCGGCGCGGACCGCGTGTTCGCCGTCGGCGGCGCCGGCGCCATCGCGGCGATGGCCTATGGCACCGGGAGCGTGCCCCGGGTGGATCGCATCGTCGGCCCCGGCAACGCGTACGTGGCCGAGGCCAAGATCCAGGTCTCGAGCGCGGTCGCCATCGACTCGCCGGCCGGACCGAGCGAGCTGCTCGTGCTGGCTGACGATACCGCGAACCCTGCCCTCATCGCTCGCGAGCTGCTCGCGCAGGCCGAGCACGATCCCCTCGCCGCGGTGGTGCTGGTGACGACGAGCGACCGCGTCGCGCGGGAGGTGGAGCGCGAGCTCGAGGGCCAGCTCCCGGCGCAGCCGCGCGCCGCCATCATCGACGAAGCGCTCGCCGGCCGCGGTGCGCTGCTGACCGCCCCTTCAATGGACGATGCGATCGCCTTCGCCAACGATTATGCCGCCGAGCACCTGCTGCTGCTCGTCGCCGGCGAGGGCGCGGTGCTGCCGCGCCTGCGCAACGCCGGCACCGTGTTCGTGGGCGCCAGCGCCTCCGTCGCCCTCGGCGACTACATGACCGGCGCCAACCACGTGCTGCCCACCGGCGGCCTGGCGCGCTCGTACTCCGGCCTGTCGACGCTCGACTTCGTGCGCTGGACCACGTATCAGCGCGTGACGCCGGCCGCGGCGGCAGCGATGGCGGACGACGTTGGCATCTTCGCCGACGCGGAAGGGCTGCCTGGCCACGCCGCCGCCGCCCGCGCGCTGCGGGGTGCGCCATGAGCATCGCCGCCCTGGCTCGCGACGAGGTCCGCGCGCTTCCGCTCTACGCGCCGGACATGACGCCCTGCGCCATCGACGTGAGCGACAACACCAACCTGTGGGGCGCCCCGCCCGCCGCGCTGCGCGTCCTCGCCGACGTGCCTGCCGAGTCGGTGGCGCGCTACCCGTCGCTGTATTCCACTCCGCTTCGTGAGTCCATCCTGCGCTACCTCGGCCTGGGCGGCGCGCCTGGCGTCGGCGTCGTGACCGGATGCGGCTCGGACGACGTGCTGGATTCCACCATGCGCGCCTTCGGCCGCGCCGGCGCGCGGCTCGCGTACTCCGCGCCCACCTTCTCCATGATCCCCGTGTTCGCGCGGCTCAACGGGATGGAGCCGGTGTCCATACCGCTCACCGCGGCCTTCGACGTGGACGCCGAGCGTCTCGTCGCCTGCGACGCGGCGGTCACGTACCTCTGCACCCCGAACAACCCGACGGCCACGCCCCTCTCGCGCGCCGCCGTGGAATACGTCGCCGCCCATGCGCGCGGCGTCGTCGTCATCGACGAGGCGTATGCCGAGTTCTCGCCGGACACCTTCCAGGAGCTGGCGGCGCGCCACGAGCGCGTGCTGGTGGTGCGCACCTTCTCCAAGGCGTTCGGTCTCGCCGGCCTGCGTGTCGGCTACGGGGTGGCGGGCCGCGAGCTCGCCGGCCTCGTGGAGCGCGCGCGCGGCCCGTACAAGGTGAACTCCCTCGCCGAACGCGCCGTGCTCGCCTCGCTCGACGAAGGCGACGACGCCCTCGGCTGGGTGCGCGCGCACGCCGCGCTCGCCGTGGAGCTGCGCGAGCGGCTCGTCGTGGAGCTCCGCGCGCTCGGCTTCGAGCCCCTGCCGTCCGTGGCGAACTTCGTGTGCGTCCCGACGCCCCGCGCGCAGCTGCTCGCATCGCGCCTGCGCGAGCGCGGCGTGCTGGTGCGGGCGCTCTCGGGACTGTCGTCGGACGTACCGGCACTCGCGGCGTCGAACGGCATGGCGCTGCGCATCGGCGTGGGGCCGTGGGCCGTGATGCAGCAGCTACTGGACACCCTGGACATGGTGAAGGGATGAAGGTCGCGATCTTCGACTACGGCGCGGGCAACCTGCACTCCCTCGCCAAGGCGCTCGAGCGCGATGGCACCGCGGTGACGATCGAGAGCGATCCCGTGCGTGCGGCCCACGCCGACGTGCTCGTGCTGCCGGGCGTGGGGGCGTTCGGCAGCGCGACCGAGCGTCTCGCGCCCGGACGCGACGCGATGCGCGCCGCGATCCTCGACGGCCTGCCGACCATCGGCATCTGCCTCGGCATGCAGCTGCTGTTCGACGGCAGCGAGGAGGGCGCCGGCGCCGGACTCGGCCTGATTCCCGGCCACGTGACCCGGCTGCACGCGGTGCGCGTCCCGCAGATCGGATGGAACGAGGTGGTGCCGGTGGCGGGCGAGCCGTTGTTCGCGACCGCGCCACTTCCCATCGCCTATTTCGCGAACAGCTTCGTGGCACGTCCCGCCGATGATGCGTCGGTCATCGCATGGACGGAGCACGAGGGCGACCGGTTTCCCTCCGCGGTCCGCGCAGGATCGGCGGTCGGCGTGCAGTTTCATCCGGAGAAGAGCTCCACCGATGGCGTTCGCTTTCTTCACGCATTTCTCGACGAGGCCGGCACGATGAAGGGTTCCCGATGATCGCCATTCCCGCGGTGGACCTGCGCGGTGGTGCCTGCGTGCAGCTCGTGGGTGGGTCGTACGCGCAGGAGAAGGTGCGGCTGGAAAATCCGCTCGAGGTCGCGCGCTCGTGGGAGCGCTACGGGTTCGAGCGGCTGCACGTCGTCGACCTCGACGCCGCCACGGGGCAGGGCTCCAACCTGGCGCTCGTGCGCACGCTGATCGCGGACGCGGGGCTGCCGGTGCAGGTGGGCGGCGGCGTCCGGTCGAGCGAGCTGGTGGAGGAGCTGCTCGAGGCCGGCGCGATGCGGGTGATCGTCGGCACGCGCGCCATCGAGGAGCCCGACTGGCTCGCCGACCTCGCGAGCCGCCATCCCGGCGAGATCATCGTCGCGGCAGACGTGCGCGAGCGTCGCGTCACCACGCGCGGCTGGGCGCACACGATGCCGGTGGACATCCTGGATCTCGTGGAGGAGCTGAACGGCTTTCCGCTGGGCGGGCTCCTCGTCACGGCCGTCCACCGCGAGGGGCAGCTGCAGGGCACCGACCTCCCGCTCATGGAAGACGTGGCGGAGCTCTCCAACGTTCCGGTGATCGCCTCGGGTGGCATCTCGTCCATGCAGGACCTGCGCGCCCTGGAGCATCGCGGCCTGGCCGGCGCGGTGATCGGGATGGCGCTCTACACCGGCGCGCTCGACCCGGTGGTCGTGGCGGGAGAGTTTCGCGAATGACCGGAGTCAGCCCGATGAAGAATGGCAGGATCGTGGTACGGGAGACGACGGAGACGACCATCCGCTGCGAGATCGCGCGCGGAACGGGGGTGGCCACGGTGTCCACCACGATGCCGTTCCTCGACCACATGCTGGTGGCCTTCGCGCGCTACAGCGGGCTCGATCTCTCGCTGTCGGCCACCGGCGACCTGCCGCATCACCTGCTGGAGGACGTCGCCATCGTCGTGGGCGCGGCGGTCGCCTCGGTGCTGCCGGCGACGGCGGCCCGCTACGGCGACCGCACGATCCCGATGGACGATGCCCTCGTGCACTGCGCGCTGGACCTCGGCGGCCGTCCCTTCTATGAAGGCCCGCTTCCCAGCACGCTCTACGACCACTGGATGCGCTCCTTCAGCGACAACGCGAAGGCGACGCTGCACATCCGCGTGCTGCGCGGCACCGACCGCCACCACATCGTCGAAGCGGCCTTCAAGGCCCTCGGCCTCGCGGTGCGTGACGCGTTCGTGGACACGGGCGCCGTCTTCAGCACCAAGGGCGGCGTGGCGCTGCGCGTGGAGGAATCGCGGTGACTGTCTCGTGTGTCTGTTTGCGTACGCGAATCCCGGCGAATGCGTGGACGGCGATCGCCGCGAATACCTCACGTTGTGTGGTTCCCATGTCTCACACAGGCATTCGTGAAGATTGCCGTGCACCATTCGCGGGAATTCGCGTACGCCACGAAGCACGCGTACGCCACGAAGTACGCGTACGCCTGACAGCGCCAGGGCTGCGGCGCATGAACCAGCCATGCTGACCCGTCGCGTGGTCGTCTGCCTCGACGTGAAGGGTGGACGCGTGGTGAAGGGGACGCAGTTCGTGAATCTGCGCGACGTCGGCGATCCCGTGGAGCTCGCGTCGCGCTACGAGCGCGAGGGTGCGGACGAGGTGGTGTTCCTGGACATCTCGGCGAGCGCCGAGGAGCGCGGCACCCTGCTCGACGTCGCGCGGCGCACTGCGGAGCGGCTCTTCGTGCCGCTGACGATCGGTGGCGGGATCCGTTCGGCGAACGACGTGGCCGCCGCGCTGCGGGCCGGCGCCGACAAGGTGAGCATCAATTCGGCGGCGGTCACGCGGCCCGAGATCCTCACGGAGTCGGCCGAGCGGTTCGGGGCGCAGTGCGTGGTGGCGAGCATCGATGCCAGGCGGGAGGGCGACGCCTGGCGCGTGTACGTGAAGGGGGGTCGCGAGCGGACGGACCTGGACGCGGTGGAGTGGGCGGTGGCGTGCGTGCAGCGTGGGGCGGGGGAGGTGCTGCTCACGAGCATCGATCGCGACGGCGCACGCAGCGGCTACGACGTGGCGCTCACGCGAGCGGTGTCGGCGGCGGTCCATGTCCCGGTGGTCGCCTCGGGGGGCGCGGGCTCGGCGGCACATGTGTGCGAGGTGCTGCTGGAGGGCGGGGCCGACGCGGCGCTGCTCGCCGGTATCCTGCACGACGGCACGAGCACCGTGGCCCAGGTCAAGGCGGCGATGCGGGCCGCCCGGATCCCGGTGCGCGCCGCATGAGTGCCGCCGATGGGTCGGGGGGCGATGTGCTGGCGGCGGCCATCGACCTTGCGCGGCTCACGGGCGACATCGCCCTGGCGCACTATCGCTCCAACCTGGTGGTGGAGACCAAGGCGGATGGGTCGCCGGTGACCGCGGCCGATCGCGCGGCGGAGACGGCGGCGCGCGAGTGGGTGCGGCGGCTCTTTCCGGCCGATGGCATCCTTGGCGAGGAGTTCGGCGAGGAGCGGCCGGGCTCGGCACGTCGCTGGGTCATCGACCCGATCGACGGCACCAAGTCGTTCGTCCGCGGCGTCCCGCTCTGGGGATCGCTGGTGGCCCTGTGCGAGGGGGAAGAGGTACTGGCCGGCGCGGCCTACTTTCCGGCGGTGGCGGAGCTGGTGGCGGCCTCCCCGGGTGGCGGGTGCTGGTGGAATGGCAGCCGCTGCCATGTGTCGCCAGTACATCGCGTTGATGACGCGTTGGTGCTGACGACGGACGAGCGGTTCCTGGACATACCGGGCCGTCGGGTGGGGTGGGACCAGGTGTCCCGGGCCGCGCGGGTCAGCAGGACCTGGGGTGATTGCTACGGCTACCTGCTGGTCGCCACCGGGCGGGCCGAGGGGATGTTCGACCCGATCCTCTCGCCGTGGGATTCCGCTGCGCTGCAGCCGATCATCGCCGAATCGGGGGGAGTGTTCACCGACTGGGACGGGCGGTCCACGGCGTTCGGCGGGAGCGCCGTCGCCACGAACGCGGCCCTGGCCGTGCCGCTCCGTTCACTGCTCCACTCTTCTCCATCATGACGCCGGATATCATGCTCGACCTGGACGCGCTGGATTTCACGAAGGGGCAGGGGGTCGTCACCGTGGTGGCGCAGGACGCACGCACCGGCGCCGTGCTGATGGTGGCGCAGGCCGACCGCGAGGCGATGGAGCGGACCCTCGCGACGGGCGAGATGCACTACCGCTCGCGGAGCCGGGGGCTGTGGCACAAGGGTGCCACGAGTGGCAACGTGCAGCGGGTGGTGTCACTGCATCACGACTGCGACGCCGACGCCGTGCTCGCCCGGGTCACGCCGGCGGGGCCGGCCTGTCACACGGGTTCCACGAGCTGCTTCGGCGACTCGGCGCTCGGTGCCGACGAGCTCGGCGTGCTGGACGCGACGATCGCCGACCGGGCCCGCGCCGACGATGCGGGGGTGTCGAGCTATACGCGAAAGCTGCTGGGCGACCGCAACCTGCGCCTCAAGAAGATCGGCGAGGAAGCTGCCGAGCTCGTGACCGCGTGCGCCGACGGCGACCTGGAGCGCGCGCGCGAGGAGGCGGCGGACCTCATCTACCATGCCCTGGTCGCCCTGCGCGCCGTCGGCGGCTCGCTGGATGACGTGCGGGCCGTCCTGGCGGCGCGGGCGTCCCGCTGAGATCCGGGCTGCCCGGCGCCTGGCGTGGGCCTTCAGCGTACGCGAATCCTTCGAATGGGGAGCGAATTCTCGCGACTACGCTCGGCCACCGTCACTGGCTTCATGACCTGCCGTATCCGATATATGAAAATGTATTGATACAACGGCTGCCGACGAGGCGATTTCGTTGTGCCGCAATCGCGGCAGTTCGCTACCGATTCGCTCAGGATTCGCGTACGCTGAAGGCCCGCGTCACGCGCCGAGCAACTCCTGACGCTCAGAACGTCAGCAGCGACCGGTCCACCTTGCTGACGTCGCCCACGTAGGCGAAGCGGAAGCCCTTGAGGTACTGCCGCGCCACGCGCTGCACGTCGGCCGGCGTCACCCGGCGCAGCCGCTCCATGAACAGGTCCGCCGTGCGATAGTCGCCCTCGTACAGCTCGGCACGCGCCAGCACGTTCGCCTGGCTGCTGTTCGTCTCGTTCTTCAGGTAGTACTCGGTGATGAACTGCTGCTCCAGCCGCTTGAGGCCTTCCGCCTCCACCTGCTCGTTCTGGAGCCCGGCCACCTCGTCGCGCATGATGCGCAGCACGGCGTTCGGGTCCACCGTGGTCACGTACAGGCCGCCGATCGCGCTGGCCCGCTCGACGAACGGCGACTCCACCGCGTAGCTGAGGTTGCGGCGCGAGCGCACTTCGCTGAACAGCCGCCCCGACAGGATGGCGGCCGCCACGCGGAGCGCGGTGTAGTCGGGGCTCGTCGCCGCGGGCCCGGGCACGTAGCCCAGGAGGTAGTTCGTCGGCAGGGCGCGGTTGTCGAACGCCGCGGCCGACCCCAGCACGGGGATCGCCGGCGGAGGCGTCCAGCGATAGTTGCCCTGGGGCAGGGTGCCGAGCGTGCCATGGACCAGCCGCTCCACCTGGGCGCGCTCCACGTTGCCCACCACCACCACCAGCATCCGCGAGCGCACCATCTGCTGCGCGTGGTACTGCCGGAGCTGCGTCAGGGTGATCGACGCGAGGGATTCCGGCGTGCCCGCGGCCTGCAGGGAGTACGGGTGTCCCACGAACAGCAGGCTGTCCGCCAGCTCCGTCGCCGCCTCGTCGGGCGACGTGCCGCGCTGCCGCGCGCCGGTGAGCATCTGGTCTCGCACGAGCGCGACCTCCTCGGCCGCGAGGGTCGGGGCCACGAGCCGGTCGGCCAGGATCGCCCACGTCGAGTCGAACGTCGCGCGGATGGCGTGCATCCCCATCACGCTCCAGTCCTCGCCGGCGTCAAGGGAGATCGTGCTCCCGAGCCGGGCCGTACGGGCGCGTGCCTGCGCGCCGGGATAGCGGCGTGTCCCGCGCTCGCTCGCTACCAGCAGGAGCGCCTCGATGCCGGCGGTCTGCGGGGTCACCTGCCGTGTGCCGCCGAGGAGGTAGACGTTGGCGCTGACGACCTCGTTGGCGGGGTTGTGGCGGAGGATCACCGGGATGCCGTCCACCACGAAGCGCGTGGTGGTGGCGGTATCGGCCGCTTTGACGATGCGAGGTGCGGTCGTCTGGTGATGGATGGTGCCGGTGCCACCGGCACGATGTTCTTCGGGGGGGGCCCCCCGCGCCACGCCCGGTGCCGCGCACAGCGCGAGCGCCATCAGCGCCCGCCGCGTCACGCGCGCGCTCACGGCGTTCCTCCCGGCGCGAGCTCCGCTTCGGTGAGCTTGAGGGTGCGGCGCGTCTCGGGCGAGAGGATCACCCCCGTCACGCGCGGCTTGCCCACGATGTAGCGCGCGGCGTACCGGCGCAGGTCCTCGGGCGTCTGTCTCGCCATGGTATCCACGTAGCCGAAGAAGTAGTCCAGACCGGTCACGGCCCACCAGAACCCGAGCTGGTGCGCAAAGCCGGAGGCGTTCTCCAGGCTCTCCATGGTGCCGACGATGCGACGCTGCTTCACGCTGTTCACCGCGTCCGCCGTGATGTACCCGGGCTTCACCACCTCCAGCAGCTCGCGATCCAGCGCCGCGATGGCCTCGCGCAGCTTCTCCGGTGCCACCGAGCCGCTGATCGTGATCGGCCCGGTCTGGTTGAGCGTGTAGTAGTTCACCTGGATCGACTGCCACAGGCCGCTGTCCACCAGGCGGCGCTGGAACCGCGAGCCGGGCTGCTCCAGCACGTCGGAGAACACGTCGGCCGCGTATGTGGACGGCACGTCGGCATGCGCCCCCGGACCCTGCCACCGCATCATCACCACCACGGCATTCACCGGCTGCTCCACGACCACGGCCCGGTTGCGCGTCAGCGCCGGCACGGGCGGGATGGGCTCTGCCTTGAACGGATCCGCCGCACGCGGCCAGTCGCCGAACAGCCGGCGCGCGGCGGCGAAGATCTGGTCGGCGTTCACGTCGCCGGTCACGATGATCGCCATGTTGTTCGGCACGTAGTACTTCCGCTGGATCTCGCGCATCTGCTCGGGCGTCGTGCGCAGGATCACCGCCCGCTCCCCCAGCGGATTCTTGCGGCTCCAGGCACTCCCCCAGAGCAGCTTGTCCACCGACGTCGTGAGCGCGTAGAACGGGTTGGACTCCTGCCGGTCGTACTCCCCGATCACCACCGACCGCTCCCGCTCCAGCTCGTCCTGCCGGAACAGCGGCGTGCGCAGTGCCGACGCCAGCAGCGACAGCGCGGGCATCGTGCTGTCCGAGGGCACGGTGAGCCAGTAGTTCACCTGCTCCTCGGTCGTGCTGCCGTTGAACACGGCGCCCAGCTCCGACGCCCGCGCCACGAACTGCTCGGGCTGCGGATAGGCCGCGTTCGCCTTGAAGAACATGTGCTCGTACAGGTGCGACAGCCCCTCGTACGTGGGCGACTGGGTGAACGACCCGTTCCGCGAGTCGGCCTCCACCGTGGCGAGCGGCACCCCGTGGTTCTCCACCACGATGATCTCCAGCCCGTTCGCCAGCGTGTCCCGCCGGATGCGGCGCTCCAGCTCGGCCCGCTGCGCATGGAGCAGCGGTGCCGACGCCAGCAGGCCGACCACGGCGGCCAGAGTCGTGCGTAGGAGGCGGCGGCGACGGGCGCGGCCGCATGGTGGCGATTGTACTGCGCTCATGATTTCTTTCCCTGGCCTATGTCCAAGCTCCCCTCTCCATCCAATGCGCCGCCCATCGACCCGGCAGCGCTCGATCGCGTAGCCGCCGCCCTCGATCCGGCGCGGCTCTCCAGGAATACCCCGCTCGCCCCCTTTACGACCTTCCGGATCGGCGGACCGGCCGACCTGCTCTTCGAAGCCGACTCCGCCGACGCCCTCGCGACCGCCATCGCCGTGGCCCGCGAGGTCGGTGTCCCGTTCTTCGTGCTCGGGCTCGGCGCCAACGTGCTGATCGCCGACAAGGGAATCCGCGGCCTCGTCATCCGCAACACGGCCCAGCACGCCGTCTGGCACGACGACGGCAAGGTCTGGGTCGAGAGCGGCACCATCATGCAGAAGTTGATCCTCGAGGCGGTGCGCCGCGGCTGGTCCGGCCTGGAGCACTACGTGGGGATCCCGAGCTCGGTCGGCGGCGCCATCTGGCAGAACCTGCACTTCCTCTCGCCCGCCCCCGAGCGCGAGCGCACGATGTTCATCGCCGAGGTCTTCCACACCGCCGACATCCTCTCGGAGGAGGGAGAGCGGAAGACGGTCGACAAGGACTACGTGAACTTCGGGTACGACGATACGGTCTTTCACCATCGCGCCGACATCGTCCTGGCCACCACCTTCCAGCTCGAGAAGGGCGACCCCTTCGTGATGCACCGCATCATGCAGGAGAACCTGAGCTGGCGCGGCGGCAAGCACCCCTGGCTCGACTGGCACCCGAGCGCCGGCTCCATCTTCAAGAAGATCGAGGGCGTCGGCGCCGGCCGCCTCGTCGACTCCCTCGGCCTCAAGGGCTACCGCGTGGGCGACGCCCAGATCTCGCACATCCACGCGAACATCATGGTGAACCTCGGCAGCGCGACGAGCGCCGACGTCATCGCCCTCGTGAAGCACGCCCAGAAGGAAGTGAAGGAAAAGCTCGGCCACGAGCTGGAGCCGGAGATCAACTTCGTGGGAGAGTACTGAAAAGACTGAAGGGCGTGTGCGGTTAGCGGTTTGTGGTTGGCGGTAGAAGCGTCCCGAGGTCCGACCGCCAACCGCTCACCGCCAACCGCGAACGCCGTTCAGGCTTTCCTGTCGTCCGGCGGCACGAAGTTCGACAGGAACACCCGCTCCTGCGGCGTGAGGCTCGCGACACCGGTCGCGCTGATCTTGTCCAGGATCCGGTTCACCTCGTCGCGGTTCACCTCGTGGATCGTGGAGCGGTCGACCCGGCTCCAGTCGCCCATCGCCGTGGGCGCCGGCGCCGCGGTGACCTCCTTCTTCCACTTCCGGCCGGCGGCATTGTAGCCCGCCAGCTGCATGAAGGCGAACGCGCCGAGCATGCCGCCCAGATGCGCGAAGTGCGCGATGCCCCCGCCGCCCGAGCTCACGCCGAAGATCGAGTACAGCGTGTAGCCCACGACCAGCCACCGCACCTCCACCGGCAGCACGCCCCAGATGTAGATCTGGTCGCGCGGCCAGAACCGCGCGTACGCCAGCGTGATGCCGAGCACCGCCCCCGATGCACCGAGGATGTACGCGCTCGGCGTGATGAAGGAGAGGAGCGCGCCGCTCAGCCCGCTCACCATGTAGAGCATGATGAAGCGCTCGGACCCGAGGCGCTGCTCCAGCCGCGGCCCGAAGAAGTAGAGGCCGAGCATGTTGCCGAAGATGTGGCCGAGCCCGGCGTGCAGGAACATGTAGCTCACGAGCGTCCACGGCCGCGTCAGGATCTGCGACGGGATCAGGATCAGCGCCGCCGTCACCGCCGGCATCGCCTGCTGCAGGAAGAACATCACGACGTTCGCGACCAGCAATCGCTTGACCCACGGGGTCACGGCTGCATCTCCTTCTGCTCGGTCTTCATGAGGTGGCGCCCGCCCGCTCGATCGATTCGAGCGCGGCGGTGTCCCGCTCCCACTGCGCGAGCGCCTTGTCCAGCCGCGCGCGCAACGTGTCCAGCTGCGCGCCGAGCTTGTGCGCGCGCTCCACGCCGTCCGGCCTGGTATACAGCTCGGGGTCGTCGAGCGTGCGAGTGATCGTCGTCACTTCGCTTTCGAGCTGCGCCACGGCACGCTCCGCCTGTGCGGCAGTGTCGCGCGCAGCGCGCAGCGCCTTGCGCGGATCGGCCCCGACTCCGGGCTCCTTTCGCGCGGTCTTCTTCTTCTCTTCCACGCGGCGCAGCGCCACCTCCTCGCTCGCGCGCACCGACGCGGCGTGTGCCCGCTCCTCGCTCGCCACCTCCCACTCGGCGAACGTCCCGTCGAAGGTCGTGATGTGCCGGTCGTGCAGCACCCACACCTTGTTCGCCAGCGCGCGCAGCATCGCGCGGTCGTGGCTCACCAGGATCACCGTCCCGTCATAGGCCTCGATCGCGTCCTCCAGCACCTCGATGGTCTCCACGTCGAGATGGTTGGTCGGCTCGTCGAGCACCAGCAGGTTCGCCCGGCTCAGCATGAGCATCGCCAGCGCGACGCGTGCGCGCTCGCCCCCCGACAACGTTTCGGCGCGCCGTTGTGCCTCGTCGCCCGAGAAGCCGAAGCGGCCGAGATGGCCCTGCACCATCCGGCGCTCCCAGGTGGGGCGCAGCTCGTTGATCACGTCGTACAGCGTCTTGTCGAGCGGGACCTGGCCAAGGTTCTGGTCGTAGTACGCCACGCTGATCGAGTTGCCCACGCGCAGCGTCCCCCCGTCGGCCGGCCGCTCGCCGACGAGCGTCTTGAGCAGCGTCGACTTGCCCGCGCCGTTCGGGCCCACGATGCCGAGCCGGTCGCCGCGCATGATGCGTCCGTCGAACCGGTCGATCAGGATCCGGTTCTCCACCTGGATGCGCAGCTTCTCCGCGACCGCCACCTGGTCGCCGCCACGTTCGGCGATCTCCAGGCGCAGCGACATCGTGCCGTCGTCACCCACGGGCGAGCCCAGGCGGGGCATGCGCGCCAGCAGCTTGCGCCGCCCCTTCGCCTGCTTCGTGTTGACGCCCGCCAGGTTGCGCGCGATGTAGTCCACCTGCGCCGTGATCACCTTCTGCTGCTTGTCGAAGGCGCGCTGCTGCGCGAGGCGGCGCTCCTGCCGCTGCAGGATGAAGTTCTCGTAGTCCGCCGCATACGGCGTCGCCGTGTCACCCTCGAAGTGCAGCACGTGGTCCACCACCGCCGCCAGGAAGGCGCGGTCATGGCTCACCAGGATGATCGTCCGGTCGCTCTCGTTGAGGTACTGCTCGAGCCACGCGGTGGTCTCGAGGTCCAGGTGGTTCGTGGGCTCGTCGAGCAGCAGGATGTCGGACGGGGCCACGAGCTGCCGTGCCAGGCCGACTCGCCCGCGCTCGCCGCCGCTCAGCGTCTCCAGCAGCTGGGTGCGCGCCTTCGTCGCATCGAAGCCGAGTCCCTGGAGCACGGCATCCACGCGCGGCGCGATGGTGTAGCCCCCCTCGCGCTCGAAGCGCTCCAGGTCGCGTCCATACCGCTCCATGCTGGCGTCGCTGTAGCTCGTCGCCATCTCCTCCGCCTGCTGCGCGAGCGAGATCTCCAGCGCCAGGAGCTCGGCGAAGGGGCCCGCGGCCGCCTCCCACACGGTCGCGGCGGTGCCGTAGTCGCGGTGCTGGCCGAGCAGGGAGACGCTGAGCCCGCTCTGCCGCGTGACCGTTCCACGCGAGGGGGCCAGGTCGCCGGTCATCAGCCGGAACAGCGTCGTCTTGCCCGTGCCGTTGCGGCCCACCACTCCCCAGCGCTCGCCAGCGGCAACCGTGAAGGTGATGTCCTTGAACAGCGTCGTCGCGCCGAACTCCACCCACGCGTTGCCCACGGAGATCTGCGTCATGCCGTGCTCCGTGCCATCATGCTTGACCCGCACTCGGTGTCGGGCCTGCCAGCCAGCTTTTCCACGTCGTCTCCGCTGCGCCGATCGTCAGCGCGTTGCCGCGACGGACGAGTGGCATGTTGAGCAGCATGGGCTCGTCCACGAGGATCGCGAGCCAGCGCTCATCCCCGTACAGGGCGGTGCGGAGTCCCAGCTCCGCGAAGCGCTTCGAGCTCTCGTCGATCAGGGCCTTGATGCCGAACTTCTGCACGAACCGCTGAAGCTCGCCGCGCGAGGCGGCTTTCTCCTGCAGGTCGACGAAGTGGACCTTGACCCGCCGTTCGGCAAAGAAGCGCTGCGCCTTTCGTGTATCCGCGCTCTTCTTCGTGCCGAAGATCTGGACGTCCATGCGGGGGTTGTCTTGTAAGCGGGCGCCGATGGCGCCACTCTTGGTTCATCGTTCTCGGGCTCCTTCAATGTAGCGCACCGATGGCCGATCTTCCCGAACCCGGTTTCTCGATTGCCCGGATGCAGATGCGGTCAACGGCTTCAACGCAGAGGTCGCCGAGGGGAACAGCGAGGGCCCAGAGGAGAGCACTTTCCTTGAGTCGGTCCTCCGTGCCCTCTGTGCCCTCTGTGGTTAAATGCCGTTGCAAGAGCGTTTTACCACAGAGGGCACAGAGGACACAGAGGATCAGGGTTGAACGCCCCTCTGCGTCCTCGCTGTTCCCCTCCGCGACCTCTGCGTTGAAGCTGTTGACCTGCCCTGCCGAGACAGCGGCGATTCCCACTCCCGAGGACGGTTCAGATGAAATCGATCGTGCGCTACCCGATCGCTCTCGCATTGCTCGCTGCCTCCGCCTGCGCCGTAACGCCCATTCCCGCGACCTCGGCGGCCCCGCCGGTCAACACCGAGGAGCTTCCGACCGGCTCCACCGCCGACGCCGATACCCTCCTCACCGACGTCCGGACTCTCGCGCCCGCCATCCGCGTGGGGCTCCGGTACGCGACCGCCGACAACTTCACCGGCGCTCCGCTTCCCGGCTACGAAGGCAACCACGCCTTCCTGCGCCGCGAGGCCGCCCGCGCGCTCGCCCGCGTGGCGCGCCGGGCCGAATCGGAAGGCCTCACCCTCTACGTGTTCGACGCCTACCGCCCGGTGCGCGCGACACTCGCGATGGTCGCATGGACGGAGCGCACCGGACGCACCGACCTCCTCCGCGACGGCTACATCGCCAGCCGCAGCCGACACAACCTTGGCCTCGCCATCGACCTGACCCTCCTGGACGCCTCCGGCGCCCCGCTCGAGATGGGAACGCCCTTCGACACCTTCTCCCCAGCCGCCCACACCGCCAACGCCACCGGCACCGCCCTGGCCAATCGCCGGCGTCTTCAGCGATTGATGGAGCCCGAAGGGTGGGTCAACTATGATCAGGAATGGTGGCACTACAGCTTCTCCGTGCCCAATCCGATCCGCTTCGACCGGGTCATTCGCTAGATCTCCGCCATCGGCTCCATCGACTTCCCTCGCCCAGGAACGCCATGCCCGCATTCGTCCGCCCGCTCTCGGCACTCTGCGCCGCCTCCGTGCTGGCCATCGGCTGCACGCGTACCAGCCAGGAGATCGACATCCACGCCGATCACGTCAGCGCCACCACGGTGCCCACGTCGATGATCATGGCGCCGGGTGATGCCTCGCTGCCCGCTGGCGCCAGCGACGTGGCGGCGCGCCTCGCGCGCTCGCCCCGCCACGGCGAGTACGTGATGATCCGCACCGGCCCCTCGGACAGCGTCCGCGCCTGGGTCGTCTATCCCGAGCGCGCGACGAAGGCCCCGGTGGTGGTGGACGTGCACGAGATCTTCGGGCTGTCCACCTGGGTACGCGGTGTGGCGGACCAGCTCGCGGCCGATGGCTACATCGCCGTGGCCCCCGATCTCCTCACCGGCAGGGCGACGCCGGACGCGGGCGCGGACACGCTGACCCAGGCCGTCGCGACCGCCGCCATCCGCGCGCTCGACATGCCGACGGTCCAGCGCCAGCTCGCCGCGGTCGGCGCCTGGGGCATGGCGCTGCCCGCCGCCGAGCAGCGGTACGGCACGGTCGGCTTCTGTTGGGGGGGCGGGACCTCCTTCGCGCACGCGGTCGCCAGTCCGCGCGGGCTGGGCGCCGCGGTGGTCTACTACGGCACCTCGCCCGCCACCGCCTCGCTCGCCAGCGTCCGCGCCCCCGTGCTCGGACTCTACGCGGGTGACGACGCACGCGTCGACGCCACCATCCCGCCCGCCGACTCGGCCATGCGCGCGCTCGGCAAGACCTTCCAGCCGCACATCTTCGCCGGCGCCGGCCACGGCTTCCTGCGCCAGCAGGACGGAAAGAACGGCGCCAACCTCGCCGCGTCCCGGCAGGCCTGGCCCCTCACGATCGGTTTCTTCAGGACGCACCTGGGCCGCTAGTGGAATGCACCGGGAGATAGGCGGGTGATGCGCTACCTCTACCTCGCCGCGTTCATCGCCGGCCTCCTGCTCGCCGTTCGGCTCATGTTCTTTGGAGCCGAACGGCGCCGGCACCGCGTGGGCGCGATACCCCTGCGGCGGTCGGAACCGGCAGGAGTCGCCTTCCTCATGATGTTCGGCGCGTCCGGCTACCTGCTGGCACGCCCGGGTGCGCTCGCGCCGGGCGCGGCGGCGGGGGCCGCGACGGCACTCGGCGTGGCGTGGGCGGCGCTCGTCGCGCGCATCGCCATCGCGATGGCTCGCGTGACCCCTGCGCACGACCCGGAGGATCCCCGATTCCGGCTGCAGGGCCACGTTGGCGTCGTGAGCGTCACGATCCCGTCCGGCGGCCTGGGGGCTGTCAGCTTCGAGGATGCATCGGGACAGCATCGCGTCATGGCTCGCTCCATCGGCGACGAGCGCATCGACGCCGGCCTCGAGGTGTGCATCGAGCGCATCGATGATGAAGTGGCCGTCGTGGAGCTCTGGTCGCTCGTGGAGGCGCGGCTCTGACGAGTGGCGCGCGCCGGCCCGGTGGGGTCCGAGGACTGGCACGCCCTACGCAGTGAATGTCAGTCCGCCTCGCCAGGCCACTCCATGTCCGAAGCCGCGCTGTTCGTCCTCGTGTTCGTCGGGTTCTTCATCCTGCGCGGCGTCGCGGCGACGGTGTTCTTCTTCTTCCTGCTCCCCACCGGCGACCGCTGCCCGCACTGCGACGCCGTGACGGTGCGCGTGCAGTCACGCATCTGGAACCGCCTGCTGCCCGGCTTCCGCACGAGCTGGTGCCTGAGCTGCAACTGGCATGGACTGCTCCGCGAGGGCCCGCTGACGCCCACCTCGCCCGTCCCCGAGCTGACGAAGAAGCCATAGCACGGGCCTCTCCGACTGCACGGAAAACTGCGGTCGCAGCACAGGTTTGCTGCGCCGGTCGCAAGGTCAACTGACTGGTACTGCTCACGCATCCAATTGGATTGATGCGAGGGTACGCGACCGTCCGAAATGGCCCGCCACGCCCTCGTGCGACGAGCGGGCACCGCTCCTTTGCTCGTCGAGATGATACGAGAGCCGGCCCTCGCAACTGATGGAGGGTGCGGGGCTGGGATCTCGGCCCCGCACCCCCCAAACTCACGGGAGCCGGCTCTCATGCGATGTCCGACGAGGCAAGGGATGTCGATGGAGTCCGCTGTCCTCCGCGCCCTCCGCGGTTCAATGCTGTTGAAGAGCATTTACCGGAGGACGCGGAGGACGCGGAGGACCACGCAGGCAACCCGGGTGACCGGAGCCGGCTCTCCAGTGATGGCCGGTGAGGAAAGGATGGATGCCCGCGTGGTCGCGATGCCTGGCGGGTCATTTCGGACGGTGGCGTACCATCGCATCAATCCGATTGGATGCGTGAGCAGTCCCCCGCTGTTGACCTTGCGACCGGCGCAGCAGAGCCTGTCGCCACCTCCCACCGCGACGATGCGTGAGCTACTTCCTGTCGGCCACGCGCGCCGTGAGCGACAGCCACTCCGGCCAGCTTCCGCTCATCTCGAAGAAGTCGTCGTAGTACACCAGCCCATGCTGCTCCAGCTCGTCCACGAGCGTGCCGAGTGCCTCCACGTCGTAGATCGGGCCGAGTGCCACGAGGTCGCCGTCCACGACGAACTCCGTGTCGGTGAGCCCCAGCCGTGCGTCGAGCGAGGCGCGCGTGATGCCCGCGCGCTCGTAGGCTTCGCGTCGGAAGAGCAGGGTGGGAACGCCCTGGGTGAGCGGGAGCGGCATGAGTGGGATCGTCAGGGTGGCGGCTGGCGCGTCAGCGCACGCCGTTGATCAGGCGGTACATGAAGACGGCCGCGCGCTCGCTGGCCATCCTGAGGGAGTTCAGGTTCACCGACTCCTCCGGCGAGTGGGCGCCACGACCGGACACGCCCAGCCCGTCCATGCCGGTCAGGTACGGCGCCACGAACGATACGTCGCCCGCCCCGCGGCTCTCCGGCGGATCGCCCTCCACCGGCCCGTAGCCCAGCGACCGGCTCACCGCGTCGAAGCGCGAGAGCAGCACCCCGCCCTCGGCCGTCGGCGGCATCGCGGGATAGCTGTCATGGAAGGTGATCTCCGCGTCGCTGCCCGGCAGGTGATCCGCGACGATCGCGCGCATGCGCGCCCGCGTCGAGTCCTTCTGCGACTCGCGCAGGAAGCGCAGGTCGCCGTTCACCACCGTCTTCGGCGCGATGATGTTCGTCTTGCCCGCCACGGCGAACGCGGTGCCGGCGGTATCGCGCGCCACGGACGTGCCGCCCGCGATCAGCCCCGGGTTGAACGTGAGCGTCGGGTTGCCGGACAGCTCGCGCCGGAAGGCGTCGAGGATGCGGGCCGCTTCATAGATGGAGCCGTTCCCCGCGCCCGCCGAGAAGATGCCCGCCGAGTGTCCCTGGCGTGCGGTCGTGGTGAGGGTCCAGCTGCTCGACCCGCGGCGCGAGATCGATGCGCGTGCCGCGCGGCCGCCCTCGAACGCGAGCGCGATGTCGCTGCGGCGAGCGGCATCGATGAGGTCGCGTCGTGCGACGTCGAGCGGTGCGCCCGCCGACTCCTCGTCACCGGTCATCACCACGATGATGCGCGACCCCTCCAGCGCGCCGGCCGCGTTCAGCGCACGCAGCGCCGACAGCATCGCGACGTCGCCGCCCTTCATGTCCGACGTGCCGGCGCCGTTGGCGATGGTGTCCTGTCGCACGAACCGCTGGCCCTCGCCCTCGAACACGGTGTCCAGGTGCCCGATGAGCAGCAGGCGGGGACCCTTGGTGCCGGTACGCTCGGCCACGAGGTGTCCGGCGCGCCGCATGCCGGCGGGCATCTCGGCCCAGCGCACGGTGAAGCCGAGCGCCGTCAGCTCGCTGGCGAACAGGTCGCCCACGCGGCGTACCCCCACCACGTTCTGGCTGCCGCTCGACAGGTTCACCGCGCGCTCGAGCAGGGCGATGTCGGCCTCGTGGTGCGTCCGGACGTAGTCGCGGAGTCCGGCCTCGACCGGTGCGAGCGAGGTTGGGCCGATCGGTGACGCCGGCGCAGCGGCGGCGCTGGCGTTCACCGGCGCCGGCGTCGCGACGACGGCGGGCTGGCATGCGGCGAGTGTCGCGGTCGCCGCGATCAGGAGAAGCTGGCGGGAGTGTCGAATGTCTGGCATGGGGGTTGGCTTGGGGGGAGCTGCGAAGTTATCGGATGGCCGCCCCGGAGGGCAGCGTCGAGCTCGCGCCTGCGAGAAGGGACCGGGCGCAATCGCCGAGCTCGTCGTGCTACGCCTCTTGCATCTGCATGGATGGAGGTGGGTCGAAGGCGCACCGCGAACCCCGGGAGCACCCGCACATGCAGGACACAGCTTGCGAGACGTCGCTCCAGCTCCAGCAGGATGCGCACGCACAGCGGCAGGAATGGCGATTCGAGCGGTCCGGATGGGCGACGATCGCCCTGCTCGTTGCCGCGGCGCTCGTGGGCCTCTTCGGCGACGGGCCGATCGCCCACGCCGTCCGGCGGAGTGGTGCCGCCACGCTCGAGTACGACCGCACGGTCAGGTATGGCACCTCGGCCAGCCTGACCCTGTCTCTCCCGCCCGCCATCGGTGGCGACACCATGGCGACGGTGTCGCTCGACCGCGCCTTCCTGGACGACGTCGACGTCGAGCACATCGTGCCCGAGCCCGTGGAGACGCGTGCGTCGTCCACGCTGGTGGAATACCACTTCCGGCGCGTGGATGCGCGGGCTCCCCTCCGGGTGGAGTTCGCGGTGAAGGGCACCAGGGTCGGCGCTCGGCACGCGCGGGTCGGCACTTCGCAGGGCCCCATCGTGATCCGACAGTTCGTCCTCCCCTGACCGGCTCCCTCCCATGTACTCCGTCCTGCGCGGCGCCGCCGTCTACCTCCTGCTCCTGCTGATCTTCCGCGTCGCCGGCAAGCGCACCCTCAGCGAGATCACCACCTTCGACTTCGTCCTCCTCCTCATCATCAGCGAGGCGGTCCAGCAGGCGCTGATCGGCATCGACAACTCGATGACCAACGCGATGCTCGTCGTCCTGACGCTCGTCGGGCTCGACATCGGCCTCTCGGTGCTCAAGCAGCGCTCGAAGTGGCTCGAGCGCCTGCTCGACCCGCGCCCCATCGTCATCGTCGCCGACGGCGTGCTCCAGAAGGAGGCCGCCATGCGCGAGCGCGTCGACGAGGACGACGTGCTCAGCGCCGCACGCTGCCTGCACGGGCTGGAGCGCATGGAGCAGGTGAAGCACGCGGTGCTGGAGTCCGGGGGGAAGATCTCCGTGATCCCGCGCTAGGCCGTCGCGCAACGAGCGGACCTGCTGGTCGCTCAGCCGAGGGGGACCAACGATCGAACGGAGGGGACAGAGCAGAAGAACGGATGGCACCTTCGGGCTGCCTCCGCATGGGGGGGGGTACAGCGCCACACCCTCAAAAACCCCCTCAGTCTCGAATGCTGCAGCGCCTGAATTGGGGAGCCCTTGCAGGCCCGGGGGAAGTAACCGTCCTCACCCGACTCCATCCGTTGAATCGTCTATCCACTTCGTCTGAGTGGCCGGCCCCGCACCCGGATTATGCAGGTCACTAGCTTCCGACATGCCGTTTCGCTTCCATGAAGCCGACTTCGACGTGCT
>JAQBPZ010000009.1 GCA_028287225.1 Gemmatimonadota bacterium | reverse complement strand
CGCGCCTCCTCGCCGACGGGCCGGCTCCGCGCTGGAACCCCGGCGGGCGGCCCGCCCCCGAGCCGCTCGACGTCGCGCCGGTGACGACGCCTCCCGCGCCGCAGGCGGTGGCATCCGCCGCCGAGCGCCTCGCGCGCTACACCACGGTGAAGCTGGAGCCCGACCTCACCCACCTCACCGCGCGCGAGCGCTGCATGCTGCCGCTGCTCGTGGACGCCGCGCGGGAGATGCACGACATCTTCTGGATGCAGGCCGTCGGCCCGCGCGACTCGGTGCTCGCCACCCTCCGCGATCCCGCCGAACGCCAGCTCGCCGAGGTCAACGTCGGCCCCTGGGACCGGCTGGATGCCAACGTGCCGTTCGTCGCCGGCGTCGGGCCCAAGCCGCACGGCGCCAACTTCTATCCGCGCGACATGACGAAGGAGGAGTTCGAGGCCGCCGTGCGCACGCCCGGCGCACGATCGGACAGTCTCAAGTCGCTGTACACCATGGTGCGCCGCGCGCCCGATGGCACGCTGGTCGCCATCCCGTACTCGCGCTGGTTCGCGGCGCCCAACCAGCGGGCCGCGGCAAAGCTGCGGCAGGCCGCGGCGCTCGCCGACGACCCCGGCCTGCGGCGGTACCTCACCCTCGCCGCGACCGCGCTCGTCACGGACCGCTACCAGCCCGCCGACCTCGCGTGGATGGACATGAAGCGCAACACCCTCGACATCGTCATCGGCCCCATCGAGACGTACGAGGACGAGCTGTTCGGCTACAAGGCGGCGAACGAGGCGTTCGTGCTGGTCAAGGACCAGGCGTGGAGCAGCCGCCTCGCGAAGTATGCGTCGCAGCTTCCCGCCCTCCAGCGCGGCATCCCGGTGGATCCCGCCTACAAGCGCGAGCGGCCCGGCACCGACGCGGACCTCAACGCCTATGACATCGTCTACGTCGCGGGCCAGGCGAACGTGGGCGGCAAGACGATCGCGATCAACCTCCCGAACGACGAGGAGGTGCAGCTCAAGAAGGGAACGCGGCGCCTGCAGCTCAAGAACGCGATCCGCGCGAAGTTCGATCGCATCCTGCTGCCCATCGCCCGCGAGCTCATCGTGGAGGACCAGCTGCCGCGCGTCACCTTCGATGCATTCTTCGAGAACGTCATGTTCCACGAGGTCGCGCACGGACTGGGGATCAAGAACACCATCGACGGGTCGGGCACGGTGCGCGCCGCGCTCAAGGAGCGCGCCGGTGCGCTGGAGGAGGGCAAGGCGGACATCCTCGGCCTGTACATGATCCGGCAGCTCAACGCGCAGGGCGAGATGGGCCGCGAGTCGGTGGAGGACAACTACGTCACCTTCCTGGCGAGCCTGTTCCGCAGCATGCGGTTCGGTGCGGCCGACGCCCATGGCCGCGCGAACGTCCTGGCCTTCAACCGCCTCGAGGAGATGGGCGCCTTCACCCGCGAGGCCAACGGGAAGTACCGGGTGGACTTCGCGAAGATGCGCGCCGGCGCGGATTCGCTGTCGCGGCAGATCCTCATGCTGCAGGGCAACGGGGACTACGCCGGCGTAGGCGCGCTCAACGCGTCGCGCGGCCGGATCGACGCCGCCACGCAGGCGGACCTGGATCGGCTGAAGACGAAGGGCATCCCGGTGGACATCGTCTACGAGCAGGGGAAGTGAAAAACGAGTAACGAGTAACGAGTAGGTCTGGGGAGCGTCCCGAGCGGCGGTGTCACCCCGCAGCGCAGCTGTCGGGGCATCGCGTCCCGTGCTCATGGCCAGCCCAGAGCACCGGACAGCATGCCCCGACACTCGCTACGCGAGTGCGGGGTGACAGACGCCCGGGACGCTACCATGCGCGCGCTACTCGCTACTCGCTACTCGCTATTCGCTATTCGCTATTCGCTACTTGCTACTCGTTACTCGCTACTCGCTACTCGTTACTCGTTACTCGTTACTCGTTACTCGTTACTCGTTACTCGTTACTCGTTACTCCCTCTCAATCATCCCATGCTCGCACCGCTCGCCCTCGCCCTCGCCCTGCTCTCGTCCGACAGCCTCTCCGGGCCGGGGGTCTCGCACGCCCTCGCGCGGCAGCGCGCCGCCGAGCTGCGCGACGTCCGCTACGACATGCGGCTCGACGTCACCGCCCGCGACACGGCGAGGGGACACATCGCGATGCGGTTCACCCGATCGGCACGCGGCCCCCTGGTGCTCGACTTTCGTGGGCCGCGCTTCGCGAACGTCGTCGTGAACGGGCAGGGCGTGAGCCCGACCGTGAGCAACGGGCACCTCGTGCTGCCCGGCAGCGCGCTCCGTCTCGGCGCGAACGAAGTCTCGCTGGACTTCTCGGCGCTCATCGCCCCCGCGGGCGCGAGCGTCATCCGCTTCCATGACGTCGCCGACGGCACGGACTATCTCTACACGCTGCTCGTGCCCGCCGACGCCAACCAGCTCTTCCCTTGCTTCGACCAGCCGGACCTCAAGGCGCGCGTCTCGCTCACGCTCGAGACGCCCGCCGCGTGGACCGCGGTGGCCAACGGTGCGCGTGTCGCCGTGGACTCCGGTGCCACGAAGACCTTCCGCTTCGCCGAGACGCAACCGATCAGCACGTACCTCGTGGCGTTCGCGGCGGGGCCCTGGCAGGTGCGCACCGCCGCCGCGGCTGGCCGCACGCTCTCGATGTACGTCCGGGCATCCCGCGCGCGCGAGGCGGAGGCAGACACGCTGATCGCGCTCAACGCGCGCGCGCTCGCGTGGCTGGAGCGGTACACGGCGCGCGCGTACCCCTTCGGGAAGTTCGACTTCGTGCTGGCGCCGGCGTTTCCCTTCGGCGGCATGGAGCATCCCGGCGCGGTGTTCTACAACGAGGACAGCTTCATCTATCGCGAGCGGCCCACGCCCACGCAGCTGCTCGGGCGCGAGGCCACGATCTTCCATGAAGTGGCGCACCAGTGGTTCGGCGACTACGCCACGATGCGCTGGTTCGACGACCTGTGGCTCAAGGAGGGCTTCTCCACCTATCTCGCCGCGGTGATGCAGGCCGACCTGGACCCGCCGTCGAACGCGTGGAAGACCTTCTTCCTCCGGAACAAGCCGGCGGCGTATTCCGTGGACGCCTCCGCCGGCACCACGCCGGTGTGGCAGGAGCTCGCGAACCTGGACCAGGCCAAGAGCAACTACGGCGCGATCGTCTACAACAAGGCGCCGGGCATCCTGAAGCAGCTCAACTTCCTGGTGGGCGACACCGCGTTCCGCGATGGGCTGCGCCGCTACCTGCGCGAGCACCCCTACGGCAACGCGACGTGGCGCGACCTGCTGGGCGCCGTGGGCTCCACCAGTGGCCGCCGCCTGGACGACTGGGGGCGCAACTACATCCTGCGTCCGGGCATGCCGGTGCTCGCGCAGCGGCTCACGCTGCGCAACGGGCGCATCGGGAGCCTGGTGCTGGAGCAGCGCGCCGCGCGTCCGCTCTCGGGTGCCGGTACGTGGCCGGCGAAGGTCGTCGTCCTCCTCGGCTACGCGGATGCGCCCCCGGAGCGCGTGTCGGTGGAGATCCGCGGGGCACGCACGGTGGTGCCGGTGGCCGGCCGCCGCGCCCCCGACTTCGTCTTCGCCAACGCGGGCGACTACGGCTACGGCCTCGTGGAGCTGGATCCCCGCAGCGTCTCGTGGCTTGAATCGCACGTCGGCACCGTCCGCGACGACCTGCTGCGCGCCATGCTGTGGGGCGCGCTGTGGGACGAGGTGCGCGCGGCGCGACTCGATCCCGCGCGCTTCGTTCGCGCGGCGCTGGCCGCGCTCCCCGCCGAGCGTGACGAGCAGATCGCGCCGGTGATCGTCGGCCGCCTCGCACGCGCCACCGACGTCTACCTCTCGCCCGCGGCGCGCGCCGAGCTGCTGCCCGTGGTGGAGCGCGCACTGCGAGCGGGCGCCGAAGATGCCACCCGCCCGTACGGCGTGCGCAAGAGCCATCTCGACGCCTGGGTGTCCCTCTCGGCGTCGCCGGGGGCACTCGCCGCCGCGGACTCGCTGCTGGACCGCACCGAGGTGGCCGGCACGGCGCTCCGCGCGCCAACGCGGTGGGCCATCGTGACGACGCTGCTCGCGCGCTCGGCGCCCACGGCGGAATCGCGCTTCGCGGCGGAGCAGCGGCGGGACTCGTCGAGCGAGGGCAGGCGCCGCGCGTTCGTCGCCGAGGCCGCACGACCCGATTCGGCGACCAAGGCGCGGTACTGGTCGCGCTACTTCGCCGACCGCGACCTGAACGAGGACTGGGTCACCGCCAGCCTGCGGGCATTCAACGACCCCGAGCAGTCGGCCCTCACGGAGCGCTATCTCGTGCCCGCGCTGGATTCCCTGCCATGGATCCAGCGCAACCGGCGCATCTTCTTCCTCGGCAACTGGGTCGGGGCATTCGTGGAGGGGCAGCGCAGCGCGCGCGCGCTGGCATCGGTCGATGCCCTCCTGGCGGCGCATCCCGACATGCCCGCGGACCTTCGGCAGAAGATCCTCCAGTCGCGCGACGAGCTGGAACGCACGGTCGACATCCGGCGCGCGTTTCCCTGACCGTGGGGCACTCGGCGGCGAAGCGGGGGTACTGTGACCATCGCTGGTCGTGCGACGGGCCGTCTGGTAACTTCCCGTTGCGCCAGTGCTCTCGCGCTGCCCGCCGTCC
>JAQBPZ010000357.1 GCA_028287225.1 Gemmatimonadota bacterium | reverse complement strand
ATGGCCGCCGCCGCGCGGACCGCCGCCGCCGGCGCCACCGCGGCCACGGCCGACTCGCTGGCGAGCGTGCAGCGCCGCTACATCGCGTCGGTCGACGAGCTGCTCGCGACGCTCGCCGACGACTCGGGGCGGCGCACCAACAGCCTGGTGCAGCTCGAGGCCGTCTGTGTCATCCTCATGCTCGCCGCGCTCGGCCTCGCGATGCGCCTGGCGCTCCAGCCCACCCAGGAGCGGCTGACCGCCACCGTTTCGGCGCTGGCCGAGAGCGAGGCGCGGATGCGGGCGATGCTCGACGCGATGAACGAAGGGATGCTGCTGAGCGATACCGAGGGCCGCATCGTCACGTCCAACGCGAGTGCGCGCCGGGCCCTCGCCATGGACCCGGACCAGCCCGCGACGCTGCCGAGCTTCGTCGGGCGGCTCGTCGACGAGGACGGCGCGCCGCTCGGCGTGGAGGACCTGCCGAGCCGCGTCACCATCCGCACCGGCAGGCCGATGAAGGACGTCATCATCGGCGTGCGGGAGAAGGGGCAGCTCGCCCGCTGGCTCCAGGTGAACACCCATCCCCTCCACCGGGGCGACGGCGCCGCGCCGCATGCGGCCATGACGGTGTTTCGCGACGTGACCGACGCGCGCCAGCTCGAGGAGGAGCGCGCAGCGCAGGCGGAGGCGCTCGAGCTCCAGAACCAGGAGCTGATCGCGCAGGCCGACGCGCTCGAGCGCGGGCAGGCGCTCTTCCGCTCCCTCGTGGACACCGCCGGCAACGCGATCGTCGGCCTGGACCTGTCGGGGCGCGTGTTCGAGTGGAACCAGGAAGCCGAGCTGCTGTTCGGCGTGCGCCGCGCCGATGCCATCGGGCAGCTGTACGCGGAGGAGTTCGTCCCCGATGCACACCGCGAGCGGATGCGCAACGGGATCGCGGCCGTGCTGGGCGGCCAGCCGGTGCGCAATCACACCGGGCCGGTGCGCGGTGCGCGCGGCGAGCGCCGCACGGTGATCTGGAACATCACCCCGCTGCGCGCCGGACCCGATGGCCCGGTGCACGGGTTGATCGCGGCCGGCATCGACATCACCGAGCGCGAGGCGTCCGACGAGCGGTTCCGCGTGCTGTTCGAGCGGTCGTCCGATGCCCACCTGCTGTACGACGAGGGCGGGGTGATCGACTGCAACGACGCGGCGCTGCGGCTGCTCCAGATCGACGCCAAGGACGCCCTGCTGGGGCGGACGGCGGCGGACATCTCGCCGCGCCGCCAGCCCGATGGCCGCCTCTCGCTCGTCGTCGTGGCGCAGATGGGGCAGATCGCGCGCGACCGCGGGTATCACCGCTTCGAGTGGGTGCACCAGCGCGACGACGGCGTGGAGTTTCCCCTGGAGATCACCCTGACGCCCGTCCGCCTGGACGGCCGCGAGGTGATCCTCTCGGTGTGGCACGACATCGCCGAACGGAAGGCGGTGGAGAGCGCGCTGCGGTCGGCGAAGGATGCCGCCGAGTCGGCGAACCGCACCAAGAGCGACTTCATGACGCGCATGAACCACGAGCTGCGCACGCCGCTCACCGCGATCATCGGGTTCTCCAAGGTGCTGCTGCAGGGGAAGCAGGGGGCGCTCAGCGAGGGCGCGCAGCGCTACGCGGACCGCATCCACGCCAACGGGATGCACCTCCTGTCGCTCATCAACCAGATCCTCGACGTGGCGAAGGTCGAGGCGGGGCGGATGGAGCTGGAGCTCGAGCGGGTCGCGGTGAATGGCATCGTGCGCGAGACCATCCAGATGCTCGAGGCGACGGCGGAGGGAAAGGGGATCGTGCTGCGCGGCGAGCTGCCGGAGGCGGTGGCACCGATCGTCACGGACGCCGGCAAGCTGCGGCAGATCCTCATCAACCTCGTGGGCAACGCAGTCAAGTTCACCGACGCGGGCGAGGTATGCGTGCGCGTGGAGTGTGATCCGGACAACCGCCGCCCCCTCTCGATCAGCGTCCGCGATACCGGCATCGGCATCCCGCCCGAGCGGCAGCAGAAGGTCTTCGAGCCGTTCGAGCAGGGCGACAGCTCCACGCGTCGCCAGTTCGGGGGCACGGGGCTGGGCCTGTCCATCGTGAAGACCTTTGCCGAGCTGATCGGCGCGGCGATCGAGGTGGAGAGCCAGGTGGGCGAGGGGACGGCCTTCACGATCTGGCTCGCGCCCACCGATCTCGAGGGGCCGGTCCGGGGCTAGGCGGGCCAGCCACCGCGTCGGCCGGTTCGGGGGCGGCGCAGGGCGCGGGCGTGACGGGGTGTCAGTGGAGACGGCTCACCGGTTCCGGTGGAGTCGTTCATGCGATGCTCTCGCCCGCCGGCACTGGCCGGCGCGGTGTCTCCCACTGTCCACGCGCTCACCAAGTCCCGACATGAAGCTCCCCGCACTCGCTGGTCTGCTCCTGGCCGCCTCGGCCTGCGCCTCGTCCCAGAACCCGGAGCCCGACGATCGGCCGCAGCCCATGTCCCGGAACGGGCAGCGGCAGGGCATGTCGCTGGACACGGCGCGCCGCAACACGGTGATCGAGAACCAGCGCCCCGAGCTCCCGGCGCGCGCGGGGATGCTGGTCGTCGCCAACCAGCAGGGCGCGAGCGCCACGGTGCTCGACGCGGCCACGCTGGCGACCATCGCGACGATCCCGGTGGGCGTCGGGCCGCACGAGGTCGCGGTGTCGCCCGATGGCCGATGGGCGGTGGTGACGAACTACGGCGACGCCACGGTGCAGGGCAACACGCTGAGCGTCATCGACCTGTCGCTCGCCACGCCGGCGGTGGCGCGCACCATCACCCTCGGCGAGTTCCGCCGCCCGCACGGCGCGGCGTTCGTCGCCAACGGCGCCAAGCTGCTCGTGACCAGCGAGACCTCGCAGCGCCTGGTGATCGTGGACTTCGCGTCGGGCGCGGTGGACACCGCGCTCGCGACGAACGCGCGCGGCTCGCACATGGTGAGCACGCGCCGCGACGGGCGGCGCGCATGGACGGCGAACATCACGGACAGCTCCGTCACCGAGTTCGACCTGGACCAGCGGCGCACGGTGCGCACGTATCGCGGCGCGCCGATGAACGAGGGAATCGCCGCCACGCCGGGCGGGGCGGAGGTGTGGGTCGGAAGCAACACCGATCACACGGTCGCGATCATCGACGCCGCCACGGGGACGGTGGCCGCCACGCTCACGGGCTTCGGCTTTCCCTATCGCATCGGCATCGCGCGCACCGGCACCACGGCGGTGATCAACGATCCCACGAGCAACCGCATCTGGCTCTACGACCTGGCGACGCGGAAGCAGCTGGCCGAGATCGACCTGGCGAAGGTGAGCGGCCTCGTGGTGCCGACGCAGCGCGGCGGCGCACCGGGCGGCGCCGGTGCGGGCCCGGAGGGCGTGGCCTTCGACCCGATCGCCGGCTTCGCGTACGTCACGATGCACGGCACCAACCAGGTCGTCGCGCTCGACCTGGCGGCGCGGAAGGTGGTCTCGGCGGGGGGCGTGGGGAACGGGCCGGACGGGATCGCATTTTCGGCGATGGCGCGGCGCTGACTGCCGAGCGCTGGCGCGCAATGCCGGGCGCTCGCGGCTTCGCCGCTCGCCTGGCGGGCGGTCGGCGTGAGACGCCTCCCTTGG
>JAQBPZ010000334.1 GCA_028287225.1 Gemmatimonadota bacterium | reverse complement strand
CCACCGCGGAGGCCAGCCCCTGGGCCGCCTGAATGGCCGTGATCGCCGCGGTCAGCGTCGTCTTCCCGTGGTCGACGTGCCCGATCGTGCCGACGTTCACGTGCGGCTTCGTGCGCTCGAACTTTGCCTTACCCATGATTCTCGTCTCGTGTTATGAGAGTCTTTGTTCTGAAAAAGCGATCGTCGTGGTTACTTCGCGACCTTCGCGATGATCTCTTCGGCCTTGCTCTTCGGTACTTCCTCGTAGTGCGCGAACTCCATGGAGTACACCGCGCGCCCCTGGGACATCGAGCGCAGCTTCGTGGAGTACCCGAACATCTCGGAGAGCGGCACGGTCGAGACGATCACCTGCGCCTCGCCCCGCTGCGTCATGCCGCCGATCTTGCCGCGGCGCGCCGACAGGTCGCCGAGCACGTCGCCCATGTACGACTCGGGGCAGACCACCTCGACGTTCATCATCGGCTCCAGGATGATCGGCTGCGCCTTCTTCGCGGCTTCCTTGAACGCCATGGAGCCGGCGATCTTGAACGCCATCTCGGACGAGTCGACGTCGTGGTATGACCCGTAGATCAGCTCGACCTTCACGTCCACCATCGGGTAGCCGGCCAGGACGCCGTTGCCCAGCGCTTCCTTGATGCCCTGCTCGATGGGGCCGATGAACTCACGCGGGATCACGCCGCCAACGATCTTGTCCTCGAACACGAAGCCCTGTCCCGGCTCGGACGGCTGCATGTTGATGACGCAATGGCCGTACTGGCCCTTGCCGCCCGACTGACGGATGAACTTCCCCTCGACCTTCTCGACCCGCTTCTTGATCGTCTCGCGATACGCGACCTGCGGCCGGCCGATGTTGGCGTCGACCTTGAACTCGCGCATCATGCGGTCGACGATGATCTCGAGGTGCAGCTCGCCCATGCCCGAGATGATCGTCTGCGACGTCTCCGGATCGGAGTGCACGCGGAAGGTCGGGTCCTCTTCCGACAGCTTCTGCAGCGCGATCGCCAGCTTGTCCTGGTCGGCCTTGGTCTTCGGCTCCACGGCCACGTCGATGACGGGGTTCGGGAACTTCATGGCTTCCAGGATGATCGGATGCTCGTCGTCGCACATCGTGTCGCCGGTGCGCGTGTCCTTGAGCCCGATCGCCGCGGCGATGTCGCCGGCGCGCACTTCCTCGATCTCCTCACGCTTGTTGGCGTGCATCTGCAGCAGACGGCCGACGCGCTCGCGCTTGTCCTTCGTCGCGTTGTAGACGTACGACCCGGACTTCAGGACGCCGCTGTACACGCGGAAGAAGGTCAGCTTTCCGACGAACGGGTCCGTCGCGATCTTGAACGCCAGCGCCGCGAACGGCGCCTCGTCGTTCACCTGGCGCTCCTCGAAGGTCTCGTCGTGGTGCGGCAGGTGCCCCTGGATGGCGGGCACCTCGACCGGCGACGGGAGGTAGTCGATGACCGCGTCGAGCAGCGCCTGCACGCCCTTGTTCTTGAACGAGGCGCCGCAGAGCACCGGCACGAACTCCATCGCGATCGTCGCCTTGCGGATCGCCGCGCGGATCTCGTCGATGGTCAGCTCGGCGCCATTCAGGTACTTCTCCATCACCACGTCGTCGAACTCGACCGCGGCCTCGATGGCCTCGAAGCGCGCCGCCTCGCAGGCGTCCTTGTACTCGGCCGGCACGTCCACGACCTGGAACGACTTGCCCAGGCTGGAGTCGTCGAAGATGTACTGCTTCCGCTCGATGACGTCGATGTGGCCCGTGAAGAGCTCACCCGAGCCGACCGGCAGCTGCAGCGCGAAGGCGCGCTTGCTGAGCCGGTCCTTGATCATCGCCATGCAGCGCCCGAAGTCGGCGCCGGTGCGGTCCATCTTGTTCGAGAAGATCATGCGCGGGACCTTGTAGCGGTCCGCCTGGCGCCACACGGTCTCCGTCTGCGGCTCCACGCCGGCGACGGAGTCCAGCAGGGCGACCGCACCGTCGAGCACGCGCAGCGAGCGCTCCACCTCGACCGTGAAGTCGACGTGGCCCGGGGTGTCGATGATGTTGATGCGATATACCGGGCCCGATCCTTCCTTGTCCGACTGGCCGTGGCGCATCCAGAAGCACGTGGTCGCGGCCGACGTGATCGTGATGCCGCGCTCCTGCTCCTGCTCCATCCAGTCCATCGTCGCGGCGCCTTCGTGCACTTCGCCGATCTTGTGGGACTTGCCGGTATAGTAGAGAATACGCTCGGTCGTCGTCGTCTTCCCGGCATCGATGTGAGCCATGATGCCGATGTTGCGATACTGTTCGAGCGGCGTTGTGCGTGCCATATCTATCCCGTCAGGTGTTGGTCGCGGCCATGTCTCGCGGCAGGCGACGAGCTCGTGTCAAGAAATACAAACGCGGGTGGACCAGGCGCCCGAAACGGGCCGGTATCCATCCGCTGTCGCCAAGGTGTGCTCGCCTCTGCAGCGCGAACCGGGACCCAAGGCGCGCCGAGCCACCTGCGCTCGACGTCAAATTGTCCTGCGTTGTTCTCGGGAGCGACGCGAAGTCGCCTGGCCTGCAAGCCCTTCCTGTTACCACCGGAAGCCCATATCTCGGCCGCAGTGAGCCGGAATGCCGCGGGCGATCGACAGAGCCCGTAGCCCCATGAATTTATTGCGGTTCGGGGCGAAGTCAAGGCATGAACGGCCGGGCGGCGCGCGTGGCGCGCCTTGTCGGGCGGGTCGCGTGGAGCGCGACCCTTGGCGGGCGGCTGCGGCTGCTGCCGCGCAGCGGCGCCGCTACGCCTGGGCGGGCGGGCGGCTACGCCGCCCTTGGCGGGACGGCTCGAGGGGTTTTCGCCAAGCGAGCATCGCGAGCGCCCGCCAAGCGATAGAGCCGCCGCCGTCAGGGGGCCGGCTCACGCGCCCGCCAAGGGAGGCGTCTCACGCCGACCGACCGCCAGGCGAGCAGCGCGAGCGCCCGGCTGTTCTCGATACAGGTACCCGGCGGCCAGGAGGAACAGCCCGACGGCGCCGTACGACCCCACGCGGATCGCGACGCCATCCAGGGCGGCCACCTCGATCATCGCCTTCACCGCGGCATACAGCGCCAGGGCGAGCCCGGCCATCCGGAGGCGCTGCACGCCGAGCCATCGTCCCGCGAGGATCGTCGCGAGTCCGCAGGCGGCGTAGTAGAGGATCAGGAGGAAGGTGGCCAGGTCGCGGTTGAAGGCATGCGCCAGCTCCATCCGGCCCCACAGGATGGTGAAGCCCACCACCACCCCGAGGCGCATCGGGCGGTCCGCCCAGCGGCGGAGTCCCGGGTCCAGCGCCCCCGTCCCATCCGAGCGCCCGATCAGCTCGGCACTCGCCGCCAGTGCCACCACGGCACAGAGCGCCGAGGCCGACGAGCGTGTCAGGAACGGGGTGTAGGCATAGGCCTGCCGGCTGGCGAGCTGATCGAACGCCGACAGGCAGGCGGCCCCGAGGGTGGCGGCGAGCGCGGCGAGGGGAAGCGGGCTCGACTCCTCGCGCACCGCCGCCGACAGCAGCACGCCCCAGGCGCCGAGCGCCGCCACCAGAGCGAGCGGCGTGTCCCAGAGCTGGGCCCCGATCGCCAGCGCGCCGAGCACTCCGGCCGAGAGCAGGTGCGCACCCCCACGCTCCAGCTCGCCGCGGTGGCGCTCCATCCGCCACGCGGCCAGCCCGATCACGGCCCACACCGCGAACACCGCGGCGCTGCCCGCACGTGCCTCCAGGGGTGGATACGCCACCCCGAGCGACAGGAGCGGGAGCAGCAGCGCCGACGCCACCCAGTGCTGCGGCTCCGGCTGCCGCACCCGGAGCGCCGCATGCGTCACGACCGCCAGCACCAGCGCCAGCCCGGCGACCCGCGCGACCGGCTCGCCGGCACCCCGGTCCCAGGCGATGGCGACGCCGAGCAGCCCGGTCGCGAGAAAACAGCGCGCCAGGTCCCCCCGCCAGTCCAGCGGTGCGATCAGCAGCGCCGCGAGCCCGCAGGTGCCGGCGAAGATCACGATCAGGTAGGGCTCGTACCACGCAGCGCCGATCGGCAGCGCCGCGGCGGCCAGCACGTACACCGCCGCACCCACGCCCAGCACTGCGAACGCGTTGCGCCAGGAGGTGTTCCGCACGGCGCGCAGCGAGCTCACGAGCACCGCCGCGCCGAACGAGAGCAGCATGAGCGGGGTGCCGCCGCCGGTGGACGTCACGAACGGCGCCGAGAGCGCCCCGCCGACGGCGACGGAGAAGAGGAACTCGTTGTCGTCGTGAAGGGCGAGGGCGGCGATGCCCATCGCGACCACCTCGATGACGACGAGCGCGAGCGTCGGCGAGACGATGTGCAGGCGCGGCCCCGCCCCCCACGCCACCAGGTCCACGATGGCGAGCGCGATCGAGAGGAGGACGTCGCCGTAGCGCACCTCGCCCCGGCGGCGGAACCAGAGCCCCGCCCCCCCCACCATCACCGCCGCCAGCGCGCCCAGTCCCACGCGGACCGACGCCGTGAAGAAGCCGCGCGCCACGGCGACCTCCACGAGCACGCCCACCGCCATGAGGATCAGCAGTGCGGCGCCGACGAGGGTGCCGTAGCGCCCGACGAAGGACTCGATCTGGTCGCCGCTGAACGACGCCGCGCTCGCGCGTGCCGCGCTCTGGTACAATCGCTCGGCGGCGCCCTGGATCCGCTCGCTGTCGGCGGGACGGGCGGCGCGCGGGCGCGCCTCCGTCTGCGGCTGCGCCGGCCGCGGGCGCAGGGACGCCACCTCGGCCGAGAGGAGCGCCACCTGCCGCTCCAGCGCCTCCAGACGAGCGGACTGGTCCTCGGGAGTGCTCATCTTCCGAAGTTACAGCGCGCCCACCCCGCCGCCAGCATTTTGGGACGCGCGGCAGGTCCGCCGGCTCACGCGCCTTCCATCAGGCGCTTGAACTTCTGGAGATCGTCGGCGACCTGCTGGTCCGGGTTCTCCCCGAAGAAGCGGGCGATCATGGCGCCCACACGGCCCCCCGGCGGCTCGTAGTCCAGGGTCACGCGGACCACGGTGCCCCCGCCGGGGGCATCGGAGAAGTTGACCGCGCCGGCGTTCGCGACGTCGGGATGGCCCACCGACTTCCACGCGATGATCGCGTCCGGCACGTCGTTCACCAGCTCGGCGTCCCACTCCGCGGTCTGCCCCGCGGGCGCCTTCGCCACCCAGTGCGAGCGGCCGTTCGCGCCGACGGTGACGGACACGAGGTGATCCATGAAGCGCGGCAGGTTCCGGAAGTCGCGCCAGAACGCGTACAGCGTGGCGCGCGGCGCGTCGATCGTGACGGCGTGCTCCACCTTGATCGCGCGCCGCGCGTTCACCGTGGCCGCGAGGCCGGTGATCCCGCGCGACGACCGGTCGAGGACCGCCTCGGACGCGCCGGTGCTCACGCCGAGCGCCTCGTACAGGTGGCAGTGGCCGGTGGCGCCGCGGTGAAGCAGGGCGCCACCGGCCAGCGCGGCCACGATGCCGCCGGCGCCGCGGCGGCGCAGCCCGAAGGCCACGAGGGCCGCGCCCAGCACCACCGACCCGATGCGCTCCGGGTTGGCGACGTTCTGCTGCGCGGATGGCGAATGGGAGGTGGAGCGCGATGCGATGCGAGGGGCGGTGCCGGCGAGTGCCATGTGCGGTGGTCGTGAGGGACGGAGACGGGTGAGGTGACGGTCAGCTCGGACTCGGCGAGGCGACACTGGACATTCCCTGCGCCGAGTCGAAGTCGCCCGTGGAGGTGCCGACCGGGCGCGAGGAGGCGTCATAGCCCCCGTCGGCGGACGCGAGGTCGATGCCGAGCGCGTGGTTCACTCCCTCCACGTCGCCCCCCCCGAGGCCGCCCACGCCGAGGCCCATGTCGGCCCGCGCCGTTCCGCGCTCGCGACGGCGGAGCGCGAACGCCAGCCCGACCGCGACGCCGATCGTGATGCCGGTGAGCGCCACGGTGCGCCCGCTCACCTGCGGCGGCGGCACGTCCACCACGCCGTTGAGGTCCATGATGGCGGGACGATCGCGATAGCGTCCGTGTGCGGGGCGGGCGCGCTCGTCGAAGTGCGAGGAGAGGTAGCGCAGCTCCTGCTGCAGGCGCATCCCGCGCATCGGCGGCCCATGTCCCGTGATGGCCGCGCTCGGCGCGTAGTCCGCGAGCTGCCGCACCGAGAGGCGCGCGTCGCCCCAGTCGGGGGTGAAGTACATCGGCGGCCCATGGATCTCGGGACGCTGCGTGAGCGAGGCGATCATCGACTCCTGCTTCGTGGTCACGAAGGCGTCGCCGGCGATGACCGTCCGGTCGGCGTCGCGCACGAGGGAGACGTGGCCCGGCGCGTGGCCCGGCGTGAAGAGCCAGCGCCACCCGGGCATCGCCGGCACGCTGCCGTCGGCGGGCAGGGCGTGGACGCGGTCGCCGAGGTCGATCGGGCCCTTCGGGAACATGAACGACAGCAGGCTGTTCGCCCCGCCGCCCACGAGCGGGTCGGGTGGCGGATACGCGGACCGGCCGGTGAGGTACGGCAGCTCCATCTCGTGCGCGTAGACCGGCACGTCCCAGTCGCGGACGAGCGTGTGCAGGGCGCCGACGTGGTCGAAGTGGCCATGGGTCAGGATGATGGCGGCCGGCCGCGACCCCTCCCCGAACTGTGCGGCGGCCGCGCGCTTGATGCGGTCCGCGCTCCCCGGCAGGCCGGCGTCGACGAGTGCCCACTGCCGGTCGCCCGCCTGCGCGGGGCCGACGAAGACCACGTTGACGATGCGGTCCTTCAGGTACGTCACGTCGGTGGCGACGAAGTGCGGCGCATCGCCGCGGTCAGCATGCTGCACGGGCGTCTCGGTCATGATCCCCTCACCGGAAAGTCGCGCCCCAGACGGCGCCCCGACGTGCCATTCAATCGGCATGCCGGAACAGCGGGCTCAGGGGGTGATGGCTGACGGCGTTGGCGGTTGGCGGCCGGAGCGTCCCGGGGCCTGACCGCTCTCAACAACGGCAAGGGCGTTTGCGGTTTGCGGTGAGCGGTTGGCGGT
>JAQBPZ010000332.1 GCA_028287225.1 Gemmatimonadota bacterium | reverse complement strand
GCCTTGAACGTCGCGCTCGTGCCGGCCGCCACGCTCGGGACGGGGACCTTCTCCACCGTGTTGGCGGGCACCTGGCGGAGGAAGAGCTCCGAGCTGCCGGCCGCCGTGACGTACACGTTCACGGCCTGCGACAGGTTGTTCGTCACCTGCACCGTCTGCTCGGCGGTGGAGGTGGTGGTCGGCGCGGTGCGGACCTCGACCTGCCGCGGACCGCACGCGGCAGTCATGCCAAGGGCGACCAGGAGGACACGTAGCTTCCACGATGCTGTCATGAACGGCGGCTCCTCGGAGAATGACCAGATGGACACGGACGCACGGGTGAGCTTATCGATAGATCCGGTACGGCGCTACCTGCCGCAACCACTCCGCCACGGCCGCGTCGTCGCGGGCCACCACGGCGTCCGGATCCTCCCCGCGCAGCAGGGCCTCGCGCATCGGGGGCCGCCCGAATCGCTCGTCGAAGGTGGCACCGCGCACCACGAGCGAATCCGGCGAGGTGCGCGCGACCGCCCAGAGCACCGCGGCGCCGGTGCGGCCCGCGTGATAGGCGTCGCGATCCGTGAGCACGATGCGCACGCCGGGAATCCGTCGGCCCCCGAACTTGCTGTCGCCGGGATTCACCGGGGTGAAGTCGCTCCGCTCGAAGCGCACGCCCGGCAGGCGCCGGCCGTTCAGCAGCGCCGCGACGCTGTCGGCCTTCAGCCACGGGGCGCCGATGCGCTGGAAGGCGTCCGGCGTGCCACGGCCCACGCTCAGGTTGCTGCCCTCGAAGGCCACGAGGGCCGGGTAGATCGTGGCGCTCGCGAGCGTCGGCAGGTTGGGCGACGGGCGCACCCACGGCAGGCCGGTCTGGTCGAACCACATCTCCCGCTTCCAGCCGGAGACCGGCACCACGTGCAGGTCGGCGCCGATCCGCAGCTCCGCGTTCAGGTACCGCGCCATCTCGCCCATCGTGAGACCGTGCCGCAGGGGCACCGGATACAGCGCGTACGCGCGTCCCGGATGCCCCGGCGACGGATCGTTGGGGTTGGCGAGGGCGGGATCCAGGATCGGCCCGTTCGTGTTGAAGTTGCCGAGCGGATTGGGGCGGTCCAGGACGACGATCGGCAGGTGGTTCCGGGCGGCCGAGCGCATCGAGTACACCATTGCCCCGACGTATGTCCACGTGCGGGTGCCGATGTCCTGGAGGTCCACGACGAGCACCTCCACGCCGCGGAGCGTGCTGTCGGCGGGCCCCTGGGTGCCGTTGGTGTAGAGGGAATGCACGATCAGCCCCGTGCGCTCGTCGATCCCGCTCGCCAGATTCTCCCGGTCCTCGGTGCCACGGATGCCGTGCTCCGGGGAGAACAGCGTCACGAGCTGCACGCCCGCGGCCTTCGCCGCGCCGCCGTTCAACAGGTCAATGTCGGAGACGCCATGCTCGTCGATCCCCGTCTGGTTGGTCAGCAGCCCCACGCGGCGGCCGCGAACGATCCCGAGGCTGTCGGAGAGGAGGACGGAGATGCCGGGCCGTACCGGCGCCGTCGCACGCGCGACGCGGCTCACCTCTCCGCCGGCGACCACCGCGGCCGGCGTCGCCCCGTCCCCGCCACCCGCCTGGGGCATCCGGGTGGTGCAGCCGGCCAGCAGTCCGCCGGCCAGGCCCGCCGTGATCATTCCTCTCCCTCGTCCCGCCCAGGTCATTCCATGCATCGTCGATCTCCTCGAGTTCTTCTGGCGTGCTCCGCGGCGCTGTTGATGCTCGCGCCGAGCGCCCTCTTCGCGCAAGGCCGCGGCGAGCGCCACGAGCAGGCGCGCGTGCCGCGCTCGTCGCAGCGGGCGCTGCGCGACACGCTCCGGGCCATCCTGCAGCGCGGCGTCGCGGACAGCGCCTTCCCCGGCGCGGTGGCGGTCATCGGCTCGCATCTCGGCCCCCTCGCCACCGTCTCGGCGGGCCATCTCGACTGGGCCCCCTCCCCCGCGGTCTCCCCGACCACGATCTGGGACCTGGCGTCGCTCACCAAGGTCGTGGGGATGACCTCGGCCATGCTGCAGCTCGTGGAACAGGGGCGCATCGACCTGGACGCGCCGGTGCAGCGGTACCTCCCCGAGTGGACGGGCCGATGGAAGGAGCGCGTGACCGTGCGCGACCTCATCACCCACCGCTCGGGGCTGCCGGCGTTTCGCCAGTACTTCAAGCTGAACCTGGCGCCGGACTCCACCCTCGCGCTCCAGCTCTCCACGCCGCTGGACACCGTGCCCGGCGCGCGCATGGTCTACAGCGACATCGGCGCGATCACCGCGGGCAAGGTCGTGGAGCGCGTGAGCGGAGAGCGGCTCGACGCGTACCTGGCGCGTCACGTGTTCGGCCCCCTCGGCATGAAGGACACGCGCTACCTGCCACCCGACAGCCTGCGGTCTCGCATCGCGCCCACCGAGGTGGACCCGTGGCGCGGCCGGCACCTCGTGGGAGAGGTGCACGACGAGAACGCCGCCGCGCTGGGCGGAGTGTCCGCCCATGCGGGGCTGTTCAGCACGGCGAACGACCTGTCGCGCCTCGCACAGGCCTACCTGAACGGTGGGGAGCTCGACGGCGCGCGGCTGGCGAAGGCGGCCACGATTCGCCAGTTCACCACCGTGCAGGACTCCACCTTCTCCACCCGCGCGCTCGGCTGGGACACTCCGCCCGGCGCCGGCAGCGGGCATTTCCTGCGACACCCCGCCTTCGGGCACACGGGCTTCACCGGCACCTCGCTCTGGATCGATCCGGCACACGACCTGTACGTTATCCTCCTCACGAATCGCGTGAATCCCACCCGGGAGCACAGCCGGATCGCCCCGGTGCGCACGAGCGTCGTCGACGCGGCGATGCGCATCCTGTACCCGAACGTCGTGTCCACTCTCGAGGCTCGCGCGGCAACGGCCTCTCCGTCTTCACCCCCGCGTCCATGAATCTCTCGGTAATCGACTGGGCGATCGTCTTCGGCTACTTCGCGTTGTCGATGGGCATCGGCCTCGTCTTCACCAAGAAGGGCGGCGAAAGCATCGAGGAGTACTTCCTCTCGGGCCGCAACGTGAGCTGGTGGCTGGCCGGCGCCAGCATGGTGGCCACCACCTTCGCCGCCGACACGCCGCTCGTCGTGACGGGACTGGTGTTCGCCAACGGCGTGGCGGGCAACTGGCTGTGGTGGAGCTTCCTGATGAGCGGAATGCTCACGGTGTTCTTCTTCGCGCGCCTGTGGCGCCGCGCCGGGGTGATGACCGACGTGGAGTTCGCCGAGCTGCGCTACAGCGGCAGGCCGGCCGCGGCGCTACGAGGCTTCCGC
>JAQBPZ010000303.1 GCA_028287225.1 Gemmatimonadota bacterium | reverse complement strand
GCCACGGTGAGCCCGGCGCTGGACGGGGTGATCGCGCGCGCGCTCGCGAAGAGCCCGGCCGACCGGTTCGCCACCGGCGCGCTGCTGCGGGATGCCCTGCTCCAGGCCATGTCGACGGTGGCGCCGTCGGCCGGCGCGGCGGCGACCGAGCAGGCGTCGATCGCGGTGCTGCCCTTCGTGAACCTGAGCGCCGATGCCGAGAACGAGTATTTCTCGGATGGCGTGACGGAGGAGATCCTCAACGCGCTCACCGGGATCCCGTCCATCAAGGTGGCGTCGCGCAGCGCCTCCTTCGCCTTCAAGGGGCTCCAGCTCGGCGCCTCGGCCATCGGGCGACAGCTCGGCGTCTCCACCGTGCTGGAGGGCAGCCTGCGCCGCGCGGGTGACCGCATTCGCATCACCGTGCAGCTCATCAAGACCAGCGACGGCTACACGCTCTGGTCCGAGCGGTACGACCGCGAGGTGCACGACGTGTTCGACATTCAGGAGGAGATCGCGCGGACGATCGTGGAGACGCTGCGCGTGCGGCTCACCACCACGGACGAGGGGACGCTCGCGCGGCGCCCGACGGACAACCTGGAGGCGTACGAGCTGTACCTGCGCGGCCGCTACTGCTGGTTCCGGCGCGGCATGCTCAAGCGCTCCATGGGCTACTTCCAGCGCGCGCTGGAGGCGGACCCGGAGTACGCGCTCGCGTACCACGGCCTTGCCGACGGCTTCTGCACGCTCGCGCTGTACGCCTTCTCGGCACCGGCGGACGTGATGCCGAAGGCGGCGCAGGCGGTGGCGCGGGCGGTCGCGCTGGCGCCGGAGCTCGCCGAGGTGCGCACCTCGGAGGGCTTCCTGGAGCTGCTCCAGTGGAACTGGGAGCGTGCGGAGCGCACGCTCCGGGAGGCGATTCGGCTGAATCCGCGCTACGCCCTGGCGCACAGCTTCCATGCGTGGCTGCTCACGACGGTGGGGCGCGAGGACGAGGCCGCGGTCGCGGCGCGGCAGGGACAGGAGCTGGACCCGCTCGGCTCCGCGACGAACGGCATCGCGGCGCTCGTGGCGTACCACCGGCGCGACTACGAGCGCTCGGTGCAGGAGTGCGAGCGCGTGCTGGAGATCGAACCGGGGTCGTTCCTGGCGCTGCTCGCGATCACGCTCTCGTACGCGGGGATGGGGAACCATGCGATGGCGCTGCAGCACGCGCGCGAGGGGGTGCGACTCTCGCCGGACTCTCTCTTCCTGCATGGTCTGCTGGGCGCGGTGTGCGGCATGGCCGGCCTGCACGAGGAGGCGCGCGGCATGCTGGCCGCGCTCGACGCGCGCGCCGGGGTCTCGTACGTGGCCCCGATGCTGCGCTCCTGGATCCACGCGCATCTCGGCGAGATGGACCTCGCCTTCGCATCGCTCGAGGCGGCGCGCGCGGAGCACAGCCCGCCGCTCGGCTTCGGCATCCGGTTTCCCATCTACGACGCGATGCGGCAGGATCCGCGGTTCACCGACGTGCTGCACCAGATGAAGCTGCGCTAGGCGACCCGTCCCGGGCCTCACTGCAAACACATAGATGATCCAGCTCGCGCACGACGACATGCATCCGGGACGTCCGCCCGTGCGGCCGGACGCCGCCATCGCCCGCACGCATGCGGTGCTCGACGTCATCTTCGGCCCGCCGGCACGGCGTCGCTTCGACGTGCACCTGTGGGACGGCAGCGTGCAGCGCGGCGGCGCCGCGGACCGCGCGCCGTTCGCCATCCGCTTCCAGCGCCGCGGGGCGCTGCGGCGGATGCTGCTGCCGCCCTCCGAGCTGTCCATCGCGGAGGCGCTCGTGTCGGGCGACGTGGACGTGGACGGCGACCTGGAGAAGGCGAGCGTGCTTGGCGACGAGATCTCCGCGCGCATCAACTCGGTGCGCGGCGTGGCGGCCCTGCTCCCGAAGCTGCTCGCGCTCCCGGACGACGACGAGCAACCGGACGCCGAGGCGAGCCGCTATGCGCGCGCGCGGCGCGCGCTGGCCAATCGCTCGCGGCGGCGCAGCAGCGCCTCGGAGATCCGCTTCCACTACGACGTGGGCAACGAGTTCTACGCGCTGTGGCTGGATCCCCGGATGCTGTACACGTGCGCCTACTACCGCCACGCGGACGACGACCTGGCCACGGCGCAGACCGCGAAGCTCGAGCACATCTGCCGCAAGCTGCGTCTCCAGCCGGGCCAGCGACTGCTGGACATCGGCTGCGGCTGGGGCGCGCTGGTGCAGTACGCCGCGGAGCACTACGGCGTGCAGGCGCTGGGCATCACGCTCAGCGCGGCGCAGGCCGAGTGGGCGCAGCGGTCGATTGCCGAGCGTGGGCTGTCGGGCCGGTGCCGCGTGGAGGCGATGGACTTTCGCGATCTGCCAGCGGATGCGCGCTTCGACCGCATCTCGTCGGTGGGGGTGACCGAGCACGTGCCGGCCGACGCGCAGGAAGCCTACTTCAAGCGGGCGTACGACGCGCTGGTGCCCGGCGGCCTGTTCCTGAACCACTGCGAGACGAGCAACCTCGCGGCGCGCGCCACGAACACCCTTGGCGAGCGGCTGGAGCGCTGGGCATGGAAGCGCGACCAGTTCATCGACCGGTACGTGTTTCCCGATGCCCGGCTCGTTTCGCTGGGCAGCCTCGTGGTGAAGGCGGAGAAGGCGGGCTTCGAGACGCGCGACGTGGAGAGCCTGCGCGAGCACTACACGCTGACGCTGCGCGCCTGGCTGCGCGAGCTGGAGCGGCGGCGCGAGGAGGCCATCGCGCTCGTGGGCGAGCGCACCTACCGGGTGTGGCGGCTGTACATGTCGGTCTCGGCGCGGGGGTTCGACTCCGGCGCGATCAACCTGGCGCAGACGCTGCTCTCCCGGCCGACGGCGGAGGGCGCGTCCGGACTGCCCCTCACGCGCGAGGATATCTACGCGCGCCCGGTGCTCGAAACAGTCGGCGAGCCGCGGTAGCCTGGTCCCTCAGTCGAAGGGGGAGACTGCATCCGGCGGATGCAATGGATCAGAACGGATGACACCTTCGGGCTGACTCCTCACGGAGGAGTACAGCGCCACGCCCCAAAACACTCCATGCATTTTAGAGGATGAGGGGGCCAGACCGGTGCGCCGGAACCGACCGAGTCATTTATCCGCCCTGATCCATTTCATCCGTGCAATCGTTTTCACCCTTCGACTGAGGGACGAGTCACGGCGAGAGGGATGGAACGGCTGAGGTACAGTCAGGCCGCCCGGCGCGCGCGCAGGTTCTCGCGATGCACGCGCGCCGGCGGCTGGCGGCGCTGCCACCGGACGCGCGCGACGATCGCGGCCGCCACGACGAGCACGCACAGCTCCACGAACACCTTCTCCCCGTCCAGGTAGTCGATGGGCCGGTCCCTGAGCGCGGGGTCGGTGAGGACGGAATGCACCGCATACATGGGGTACATGACGTAGGTCGCGAAGTGCATGCGCTTCCACGCGCGGCGGCTCATCGCGTGGCGCTCCTGCCAGAGCACCGAGGTGACGATCACGAAGAGGAGCAGCCAGAGCGCGATGGCCCCGAAGGTGTTCACCACCGGCTGGCGCGGCGCCCCCAGTGGCCACAGCAGGTCCGCCACCCCGAACTTCGCCGACCCGGAGAACAGGATCAGCACGGGATGGACGAGCGCGAGCGCGAGCGCCACATACCCGGTCCAGTTGTGCAGCCCCACCGTATCGATGCGCCGGTGCGGCCAGCGGCGCACCGGGTTGTACTTCGTGGCGATCAGCAGTCCGAGGAGGATGTTGAGCGTCAGCAGCCCGATGGCGCCGAGCCCGGCGAAGTTGGACAGGTCGATGGCGGTCATGCGCGGAAGTCGGTGATCGGGATCATTGCGTGCGCGGCGTGCCGGACACCGCCCGCCAGCGCTGCATGACGGCGGTGTAGTCCGCCTTCGCGCGGGATGCGGCCGCGAGCTGGTCGGCGGTGGGTGCCACGTCCGCGGACTGCATCGCCATCGCGGCGCCGAGGAGCTCGGCGCTCACGCCGTCCAGGGTCAGCACGGCGGAGCCGGCCTGGGCGCGCCGCGTGCGGGCGCCACCGCGCGGACCGGCGGCGTCGGACGGGGCAAGGGAGTCGATGCGCGCACGCACCGAGGGATCGGACACGGCGTCGGCCCGGGTGCGCGCCTGGAGGTGCATGGCGTGCGCGCTGCGCGCGTCG